>CADCOV010000222.1 GCA_902803185.1 uncultured Eubacteriales bacterium | reverse complement strand
TACACCGGCCTCAGCGCCGGCGGCGAGATGTTCCTGACGAACAGCGACATCTCCTACACCGTGAACGCCCTGCCGAAGGAGGAGGTCTACGCCAGCAATTTCATCGGCCTGTCGGCGGCCAGCATCGATGTGGACGGCACCAGGCTGGCCATCAATGCGGACACCGAGGACATCTTCAACATGTACGGCCTCTACGCCGACGAGTACGTGGTGTTCGAGAACTCCGAGGCGACCTTCGACATCAAGACCAGCGGCCCGGTCTACGGCATCGCACCGGAGGGAGACTTCAGTTCCGACAACTCCAAGGTGACGGTGAACGTGGCCAACTACGACAAGTTCGCCGAGTACGGCGGCACCGCCAACTACGGCATCATGTGCGGCAGCTTTGTCATGAAGGCGGACGAGCCGGATCAGCTGGTCACGGTCAAGACCGCGGAGGGCATGGCCGTCGGCTGCAACCTGGAGGACACGAAGGAAGAAAAGGCCGCCTATCAGGAAGGCTACGAGGCCAGCCACTTCGTCATGCGGGACGATTCCGCCATCCGGACACCGGCGGACAGCGTGATCAGCACCGGCAGCGTGGAGCAGGGCGACGAGTCCTACAGGTACTACATCTGGGTCGAGACCGTCTACAGCAAAGCGGACACTTCCAAGCCGGCGGCCGAAGTGGTCTTCGGGAACAAATAAACGGGCCCAAGGCTTGCTTTTTCCGGCAAAGACGGGTATAAAGATAGAAAGTTGTTTAGCGGGCGGGTGGTTTTGATGCCCGCCCCTGTCATTTAGTTTTGAGGTAATCGCAGAATGAAGATTTTGTACAACGACGGAAACGTGGCGGAATGCCCGAAGGAGCTGGAAAACGAGGTGCTCCGGCACTCCGCGGCCCACATCATGGCTCAGGCGGTGAAGCGCCTCTATCCGGAGGCCCACTTCGGCTACGGCCCGGCCACGGATAACGGCTTCCACTACGACATGGATCTCGGCGACCAGACCCTGAGCGAGGAGGACCTCCCGAAGATCGAAGCGGAGATGAAGAAGATCGCGAAGGAGAACCTGCCTTTCAAGGTCTTCCCGCTGCCGAGGGAAGAGGCGGTCAAGCTGATGCAGGACCGGGGCGAGACCTATAAGGCGGAGCACATCGCCGACCTGCCGGAGGACGCGGCCATCACCTTCTATCAGCAGGGTGAATACATCGATATGTGCAGAGGGCCGCACCTGACCTACACCAAGGCCCTGAAGTCCTTCAAGCTGACGGCCATCTCCGGCGCCTACTGGAAGAACGACCAGAAGAACAAGATGCTGACCCGGATCTACGGCGTCGCCTTCTTCACGAAGGAGGAGCTCGAGGATTACGAGAGAAGGGTGGAGGAGGCCAAGTCCAGAGACCACCGCAGGATCGGCAAGCAGATGCGCCTGTTCATGACCGACGACCTGGTGGGCAAAGGCCTGCCGATGTTCCTGCCGAAGGGCTACACCGTCTGGCAGCAGCTGGAGGAGTACATCAAGGAGAAGGAGCGGGACCTGGGCTACCAGCACGTCATGACGCCGTGCGTCGGCACCGTCGGCCTCTATGAGACCAGCGGCCACTGGGCCCACTACAAGGAGAACATGTTCCCGGTCATGGAACTGGAAGACGAGAAGTTCGTCCTCCGTCCGATGAACTGCCCGCACCACATGATGATCTACGCCAGCCAGATCCACTCCTACAGGGATCTGCCGCTGCGCATCGGCGAGATCGCCCACGACTTCCGCTATGAGCCGAGCGGCGCCCTCAAGGGCATCGAGCGCGGCCGCCACTTCTGCCAGAACGACGCCCACCTCTTCGTGACGCCGGAGCAGATCAAAGACGAAGTCGGCAGCGTCGTGGACCTGATCTTTGACGTATACAAGGACTTCGGGATCGAGGACTACCGCTGCGTGCTGTCCCTGAGAGACCCGGAGGACAAGGAGAAATACCACCAGGACGACGCCATGTGGGAGCACGCCGAGGGCGCTCTCCGGGAGGTCCTGAAGGAGCTGGGCATCGAGTTCACCGAGGAGATCGGCGAGGCCGCCTTCTACGGCCCGAAGCTGGACGTCAACGTCCGCCCGGCGGTGGGACCGGAGTACACTTTGTCCACCTGCCAGCTGGACTTCTGCCTGCCGGCGAAGTTCGACCTCAAGTACACCGACCGGGACAACGAGGAGAAGACCCCGGTGGTCATCCACAGAGCCATCCTGGGCAGCCTCGACCGGTTCATGGCCTACCTGATCGAAGCGACCAAGGGCGCCTTCCCGACCTGGCTGGCCCCGGTGCAGGTCAAGATCCTGCCGGTCTCCGAGAAGAGCATGGACTACGCGAAGGAGGTCTACAGGGCCCTCAAAGCCTGCAGGTTCCGGGTGGAGCTCGACGAGCGCAACGAGAAGATCGGCTACAAGATCCGCAGCGCCCGCCAGGACGACAAGGTCCCTTACATGATCATCATCGGCGAGAAGGAAGTCACCGAGCAGGTGATCTCCGTCAGAGACCGGGCCACCGACCAGACCAGGGTCTACCAGGTCGAAGACTTCGCGGACAAGCTCCGGGAAGAGATCGAGAACCACGTGAGATAGGCCGGACAAAACCGACAAATGCAAAAAACAAAAGATCCGCGGAGGCGCGCCTTCCGCGGATCTTTCTGTCTCGGGAACTATTCGATCACGCAGCCGTCGATGAGGACGGTTTTGATCACGGTGCTGCTGACCAGCGGGTCGCCCTCGCAGAGGACGAAGTCCGCGTCTTTGCCGACCTCGATGGAGCCGACCCGGTCCGCGACGCCGATGTGCTTCGCCGGGTTGATGGTGATCGCCTTCAGGGCTTCGAACGGGTCCATGCCCGCCTTCACCGCCAGGCCGGCGCACAGCGGCAGATACTGCTGCGGGATGACCGGGGAGTCGGTGATGATGGAGACCTGGCAGCCCTTGGAAGCCAGGATGCCCGGGGTGGTCCAGGTCTTGTTCTGGAGCTCGAACTTGGAGGCGTGGCCGAGGGTCGGGCCCACCGCCATCGGGTACGGGCAGCCCGCCAGCTTGTCCGCGATGATGTGGCCTTCGGTGACGTGCTCCAGGGTGAGGAGGACGTCGAATTCCTTCGCGATGCGGATCGCGGTCAGGATGTCGTTGGCCTGGTGGGCGTGGATCTTCAGCGGGATCTCCTTCTTCAGCACCGGGATCATGGCCTCGCACTTGAAGTCGAAGGCCGGGCGCTTGAAGACGTCATCGCCGGCGGCTTCCTTCTTCTCCAGGTATTCCTTCGCCTTGAAGAGCATGCTGCGCATGACGGAGGCGGTGGACATGCGGGCGAAGTTGCCCTTGTCCTTGTAGCAGCGCTTCGGGTTCTCGCCCAGGGCGCCCTTCATGGCGACCGGGGCCTTGATGATCATGTCGTCCACGCAGCAGCCGGTGGTCTTGACGGCGATCCAGGTGCCGCCGATGGCGTTGGAGCTGCCCTGGCCGGTGGCGACGGTGGTCACGCCGCCCTTCGCGGCCATGAGGATCGTCGGATCCTGCGGGTTGAAGCTGTCCTCAGCGCGCATCTGCGGCGTGCAGACGTCGCCGTACTCGTTATAGTCGGAGCCCTCAAAACCGATGCCCCAGCCGTCCAGGCCCAGGTGGCAGTGGGCTTCGACAAAGCCCGGATAGACCCTGAGGCCCGCGGCGTCGATGACCTCCTCGCCCTCAGCGGCGGCAAGGCCTTCCGCGATCTCGCAGATCTTCCCGCCCTCGACCCGGATGTCGGCGGTATATGGTTTTTCATGGATGGCGTCGTAGATGGTTCCGTTCTTGATGATCATGTTAAGTACCTCCTGATGTTGGTTCTGATACATGGCGCGGTGCGGCCCGGTGCAGGTCCGCGCGCCACCTCAAGTATAGCACGAAGGGAAGGGCTGTGGTATACTGACGGCAGGAATTTGACCGCAAAGAGGAGGCCCCCATGATATCCTTCAAGAGGCCGCCCGGCATCCGGGCGGAGAAAACAGAGATCGAAGCCGCGGGCAGGAAGCTGAAGCTCCTGATCGTGCGGCCGGAAGAACCGGCGGAGGAGCCGCGGCCGGGCGTGCTGTGGATCCACGGCGGCGGCTACGTCACCGGCATGCCGGAGATGGTCTTCGCCTCCCGTGCCATCGACCTGGTCACCGGGGGCGGCGCGGTGGTGATCTCCCCATATTACTCCCTGTCCCTGAACCGGCCTTACCCGGCGGCCCTCAAAGAGTGCCACGCCGCCCTGGTCTACATGAAGGACCACGCGGCGGAGCTCGGCATCCGGCCGGACCAGATCATGGTGGGCGGGGAGAGCGCGGGCGGCGGCCTCACCGCGGCCCTCTGCATGTACGCCCGGGACCACCGGACCGTGAACGTCGCCTTCCAGATGCCCCTCTACCCGATGCTGGACTGCTTCGACACCGACTCCTCCCGGGACAACCACGAGAAGATCTGGAACACCAGCCGCAATCAAAAGGCCTGGAAGATGTACCTCCGGAAGCTCCCTGACAAAACCAACATCCCGCCCTACGCCTCCCCGGCGCGGCAGACGGATTACACAGGGTTGCCGCCCTGCTACACCTTCGTGGGGGACATCGAACCCTTCCGGGATGAGACCCTGGCCTACGTGGACGCGCTCCGGGCGGCAGGGGTGGAAGCCGAGGTGGACGTCTGGCCGGGCTTCTACCACGCCTACGACATGATGGAGCCGGAAAAGGAGGACGCAAAGGCCGCGGCCGCCCGGTTCCTGGAGCGGTTCCGGGCGGCCTGCGAGGCTTACCGGGCGCCGCAATGGTGAGGGGGCTGGGACGGCCGATCCCCATGTCCATATTTTCATTTTCGGCGAATCTGGCATCATATAGAACAGTTTTTCATATTTGGACATGAAATGCCCCGCATCCATGTCCAAATTTTTGTTTTCGGCGATTCTGGCATCATATATGGCTTTGGTGGAGATTTGGACATGAAAACGGGCTGCAGGCGGGGGCTGGGAGCAAATTCGGCCGGATCCTATGGCCAAAAGATCCATTTCGGCGAATCTGGCATCATATGGAGCGGGTTTTGATATTTGGACATGGGATCCGAGCCGGAGATCGCCCGGCGGACTACTGTACCCGGCCCGGCGGATATGGTATAATAATTCATCGGGCAAGTGGCCGGAAAGGAGCGAGAGATGCAGTTTTTGATCGTGGCATATGACAGCCGGGAAGAGGGCACCTATGAGAGGCGCATGGCGGTGAGGCCGCTCCATCTTGAGAACATGGCGAAGGCCCGGGCGGCGGGCAGCGTGATCTGCGCCGGCGGGATGCTGGACGAGGAGGGGAAGCTCAAGGGCTCGACCCTCGTCATGGAGCTGCCGGACCGGGAGGCGGTGGACGCGTATCTGGAGACGGAGCCCTACGTGGTGCACCGGGTCTGGGAGGACATCCGGGTGGAGCGTTTCAACACGGTGATCCTGGACGAGAGGCCGCTCCGCAAGTAGAAACAGGCAGAAACAGGGGGGTATCAGAGATGAAAGTGATCAAGAAAATGTTCGGCGGGCTGGAGCTGACCTGGCCGAAGCTCATCATCTGCGCCTTGGTCGCCGGCATCTACACGGCGGTCATGGCCATCATCAGCGCGGCGGAGTACACGTCCTTCGCGGACATCAGCATCTCCTTCGAGTGCTGGGTGCTGTTCGGCATCCTGATCATCGTGAACAGCAGGAGCGAGATCGATTCGGCGCTCAAGTGCTTCGTGTTCTTCCTCATCAGCCAGCCGCTGGTGTACCTGATCCAGGTGCCGTTCTCCGATATGGGATGGGGCCTGTTCGGCTACTACAAGTACTGGTTCATCTGGACGATCCTGACCCTGCCGATGGGCTACATCGGTTATAAGATGAAGAAGGACAAGTGGTGGGGCGTCCTGATCCTGGCGCCGATGCTTTTGCTCCTGGCCTTCCATGCAAGCGGTTTTCTGAAGCAGACCATCTTCTGGTTCCCGCACCATCTGCTGAGCCTTTTGATCTGCGTGTTCACGATGTTCGCGTCGGTGCTCGGCATCTTCGAGAACAAGAAGGCGAAGACCATCGGCCTCGCGCTCTGCGGGGTGTTCCTGGCGGCGGCGGTGGCCCTGGCACTGGTACAGCCGCTCAGGTATGAGCCGATCCTCTTCACCAACGGCGGCAGTGCGGGTGTCACCGTGGACGACACCTACGAGGCGACGCTGGAGGGGGACGACATCGGCACGGTGGCCATCGAGTGGATGCCGGAGCTGGACGACTGGGCTTTGAAGGGGCACTTCGATCACGCGGGCAAGGCCCGGCTGACCCTGACGGCGCCGGACGGCAGCGAGAAGCAGTGGGACATCAGCGTCTATCCGGACTACGTGGACTATGAACCGGTCGGGTGACGGCCGGTCTGATAGGAGGAACAGAGAGCAGAAAGGGAGGAAACTATGAACGCGACTATGAGAAGGTTCGCACCGATCATCGCCATCATCATCGGCATCGTCTTCATCGCCGTCGGCGTCGTCAAGTACAGCGGCACCGTCTCCGGCTCCAAGACCAGGACCGAAGTGGCGGAGGGCACCGTCGTCGGCCTGGAGGAGATGGAGAGCCAGGATTCCGACGGCTTCACGGACTACACCTACGCCCCGGTCATCGAGTTCTTCGACACCAACGGGACGAAGCACGAGGTCGTCTCCCCGCTGGGCGAGGAAGAGGGCAAGTACGAGGTCGGACAGTCCATCAAAGTCCACTACGACCCGGCGGACCCGGAGGGCAACTTCATGCCGGAGGGCGCCGAGGGGACCATCAAGCTCATCACCATCGGTCTCATCGTGGCCGGCGTCGTCATCCTGTTCGGCAGCGTGCTCCGGATCATCCGCGGCGTGAGGTGACAATATATGGCAAAGAAACAATACGACTATGACGTGGCTTTGATGACGGCGGTCGTGGTGGAGACCACGGCGGCCAAGCGGATGCTGGACAATTGGACCGCCCACAACTATCCGGACGACCCGTACGTGACCTACTTCACCGGCACGTTCACGAGCGGCGGGAAGGAGCGGAAGATCGTCCTGGCCCAGCAGTCCCAAATGGGCATGACCGCCTGCGCGCTGCTGTCCATGAAGGTGATCGAGCGGTTCCGGCCGCGGTACCTCATCATGGTGGGCATCGCCGCCGGCATCGGCGGGGACCGGCAGATCTACGGCGACGTCATCGTGCCGGACGTGATCTGGGAGTATTCCACCGGCAAATTCGTGGGCGCCGACGAGGCGCCGATCCGCTTCGGTGACGTGGGCTTCCTGCCGAGGCCGACCTCCCTGGAGATGGACCCGGACCTCAGGACTTTGATCGACAAGGTCAGCCAATCCAAGGAGCACGAGTTCATGGTCCACCTGGGACCGATGGCCTGCGGCTCCTCCGTCGTGGCGAACCGCAGCTTCGTGGAGCGCCGGGTGCACGCTTTGATGCCGGGCACGGTGGGCCTGGACATGGAGTCCTACAGCATCTTCTACGCGGCCAGGAACTGCACCGCGCCGCGGCCGAAGGCTTTGGTCATCAAAAGCATCTGCGACTACGCCAACAACGAGAAATCCGACCAGTACCAGAAGTTCGCCGCCTACACCAGCAGTCAGTTCGCGAAATGGCTGATGGAGAACAAGCTGGACTTCGAGTTCAAAGCGGGCACGGAGCCGGGATCGATCCCGGCGGAAGGATAGCGCCATGCAGGGGATCGACATCATCTGGGGAGACCTGCTGCGCTTAAGGGCCGACTGCATCTGCGTATCGGCGGGCCCGGACTTCCTCCACGAGAAGGGGATGAGCCGGGCGGTCTATAACAAGATCGGCAAGCAGGCCTGGGCGGGGCTCGAGGACCTCAAAGCTTCCGTCGGCCCCGGCGACGTCATCGTGACGCCGCCCTTCGGCTTCAACGCGAACTGTCTCTTCCACGTGATCGGCCCGATGTGGGACGGGGACGGCGGGCACGCGGAGAACGTGCTCTACGCCACCGCGGCCCTCTGCTTCAAGCTGGCCAGGGAGCGGGAGTGCCACACGATGCTGATGCCTTTGCTGTCCGCGGGGGAGAAGGGGTTCCCGCACAACGTGGCCTGGCGGACGATCCTCCGGGCGCTCCTGGACTTCTTCGAGAAGGAGCCGGAGTACGACCTGGAGGTGACCTTCGTGACCCGCCACCCGGGGATCCGGCGCATCGGCGAGCGGGAGCTGGAGCAGCTCACCGGCTTCAAATTCAGAGGGATCAAAAGTTAGGAGGGTAGGACATGGAGATCCAAAAGACGAGACTCAGCGACGGCCGGGACGCCGTCCTTTTCTGGAACGCCGACGAACCGAACGGCGTGTTCAGCAACTGGCACGATGAACCCTTCGTGGTGGACGACTTCTGCTACCGCCACGTGGAGCAGTACATGATGGCCCAGAAGGCGAAGCTCTTCCACGACGCTGCGCACTACACCGCCATCCTGAAATGCGACGATCCGGGCGAATGCAAGAAGATGGGAAAACAGGTCACCCCGTTCAACTCCTTCCTCTGGGACGCCCACAAATATGCCATCGTCTACACGGCGAACCGGGCCAAATACGAGCAGAACCCGGCCCTGAAGGAGGCCCTCCTCGCCACCGGCGACCTGCTCCTGGCGGAGGCCAGCCCGTACGACAAGATCTGGGGCATCGGCCTTGGCCGGGGCAAAGCAGCCCTCACCGACCCGGCGGACTGGGAAGGGGAGAACCTCCTGGGAAAGATCCTGATGCAGCTGAGAAAGGAGTTTCAATGGGCGAACAAAGACTGATCGATAAAGCGGTGATCTTCGCCACCGAACACCACGCGGGCCAGACCCGAAAGGGGAAGGACACCCCATACATCGTGCACCCCTTGGAGACCATGCTGATCCTGAGGGACATGGGGGCGGACGAGACCCTCATGGCGGCGGGCGTGCTCCACGACACGGTGGAGGATACGGACGCCACGGCGGCGGACCTGGAAGCGCTCTTCGGCCCTGAGGTCACCCGCCTGGTCACCGCCCACAGCGAGGACAAAACCAAGACCTGGAAGGAGCGCAAAGCCCACACCATCGAGTTCCTCAAGACCGCGGAGCGGGCGGTGCAGATGCTGGTGCTGGCGGACAAAGTCTCCAACCTCCGGGACATGTGCCGGGACTGCGAGCAGGCGGGCGACCGCTTCTGGGACCGCTTCAACGCCCCGAAGGAGCAGCAGGCCTGGTACTACGGCGGCATCCAGGACTCCCTGGAGGACATGGAGTTCGACCCGGACTGCAGCGCCTACTACTGGGAGATGGTGGGCCTGTACAAAGACCTCTTCGTCAAATTCTACCTGGACGAAGAGCGGGAGAGCCTCTACCAGATCGGCGCGAACGGGGAAGGCTACACCCTCCAGCGCAGCCGCCTGGACTGGCAGTCCTTCGTCGGGGAGCTGCCGGAGGGCGCCGAGGAGATCCCGCGCCTGCAGGCGGAGAGCATCGAAAACGTCTGGCACGACCTGAGCCTCTGGGAGGACGAGGGCGGCCGCAGCGGCAGGATGTCGTAAGTGGATATGTGAGTGAATGAGACCGGACCGCGTGTCCGGCCTTTTTTCGTGGCGGCGGGGGGTGTGGAGGCTGGTAAGGTGGGGGTGGCGACGGGTGGCTATGCCATTATTTCGGCTTTGTTCCCATTCTGGCGCAGTAATTCGACATTCCTTGATTTATGGCATAGAAACTGGGCGTGAGAGCCTGCTAGATGCCGTTCGGGTGCTGATCTCATGCCATAAAAAGAGGTTTGGTTTTCTACTGCGCCAGTTTGGGCGTTTTGTTGTTTTTTGGCATGGAACCCGGGCGGCCTATGCCATAAAACTGAGAGATGATCTCTACTGCGCCAGTTTTGATGAATAATGCGATCCATGGCATCGGCCAGATGCAGGGTGCACGGGAAGCCAATGCCAAAAAACAAGAGAATCAAATATATGATGCCAGAAAACGGTAAACCGGATATTTGG
Organism: uncultured Eubacteriales bacterium; assembly: GCA_902803185.1. Lineage (GTDB taxonomy): Bacteria > Bacillota > Clostridia > Peptostreptococcales > Anaerovoracaceae > Eubacterium_B. The sequence continues at coordinate 428 of CADCOV010000222.1, read as the reverse complement.
ACATGAAAACACCCCGGGAAGGGGTGCCTGATGCCGTCTCAAGGGGATTTCCATGTCCAAAAACACGATTCCGCCGCATATGATGCCAGATCGGCAAAAAACAAAAATTTGGACATGAAACAGCGGGTTTCTATGTCCAAAATATGAGTTTTCACGTATATGATGCCAGCCGGCGAAAAAACGGAAATCTGGCCATCAGCCGGCCACCCGCACACCTTTGATCATTCCGGCGTGTAGAGGATGTCGGAGGCCACCGGGGTGTAGAAGAGGCGGGCGACTTCGGCGAAGTCGCGGGTCTGGCCGGTGATCCACATCAGCTTGGTGACGACGGCTTCGATGGTCATGTCGTAGCTTTGCAGGAGGTGGAGGCGGCGGAGGGCGATGGCGCCCACTTCGTAGCGGTCCGCGTCGCTGCCTTCCAGCATGAC
>CADCOV010000221.1 GCA_902803185.1 uncultured Eubacteriales bacterium | reverse complement strand
AGCAGGATCTTCGCGAATGCCTTGCCCGCGATGCCGAATCCCAGCATCGCCACCGAAAACTGTCTCATAGTATCCTCCTCATTGCCTTTTGGTCAAAAGGACCAGCGGCCTGTTGCTGATTCCAAGGTACCATATCCGGAAGCGGAATACAAGCAAACTCAAAATTGTGTTACTTTTTTCACAACAGTTCTTGTGCGCATCGCCGTAAGGCGGTATAATCAATATAGAAGTACGCCCCTCATGAGAGAGGCGCCGGAGAGGAGAAGCGAGATGCGCGATATCAAGGATCTGAAGATGAAGAACGGCATGAGCTGCGATGCCCGGCAGAGCCAGATGCAGGCGATCGCCGCGGCGGTACGCACGATGGTCAGAGAAGGCAAGTCCGAACAGGAAGTCGCGAAGCTTCTCGACCTCAGGCAGGAGGACGTCAGGCGCTGCATGAACTGATCCCTGCCCCACATATCGCCCAGAGACAGGAGCGCCCCGGACCGCACGGCCCGGGGCATTTTCGTTCTTATGATTCTCTTCAGTCCAGGATCCGTCCGTCCCGGCTGATCGTGTAGACCTGCCACGGGATGAACTTCCCGCTGGCCTTCAGCGCGTTCACCGCGGCCCGCTCCAGTCCGCCGCAGCAAGGCACCTCCATCCGTACCAGGGTGACGGATTTGATGTCATTGTTCCTTATGATCTCCGTCAGCTTTTCTGTGTAATCCACCATGTCCAGCTTCGGGCAGCCGATCAGCGTCACCTTCCCCTTCATGAAGTCCTCGTGCATGTTCGCGTAGGCGTAGGCGGTGCAGTCCGCCGCGATCAAAAGCTTTGCCCCGTCGAAGAACGGCGCCTCCGTCGGCAGGAGCTTGATCTGGCACGGCCACTGCTGCAGCCGGGAGACCGCCCGCGGCGCCTCGGTCTCCGCGTCCTCTGCTGCTGTCCTGAACTGCATCATCTGAGAGCCCGGACAGCCTCCGGCAGGGTGCGCGTGGACCTGCGTGCCGCCTGCCGCCTCCTGCTTCTTCTTACTCGCCTGTACCGCCGCTTCGTCGTAGGCCGGCGCCTCCCTCTCCTCAAAGGTGATCGCTCCCGCCGGGCAGGCCGGCAGGCAGTCGCCGAGGCCGTCGCAGAAATGCTCCCTCACCAGCTTCGCCTTGCCGTCCACCATGTCGATGGCGCCCTCGTGGCAGGCGTTCGCGCAGAGCCCGCAGCCGGTGCACTTGTCTTCGTCGATGTGTATGATTTTACGGATCATGTTCGTGTCCTCCTTGTCTTTCTGACGTAAGCATACTATAATCCTAAAAGATAGTATGTGGTCATGACCACATTTTAAGGAAAAAGGAGGAATGTTTTTTGATCCACGAAGCCATCGCGCGCAGCATCCTCTTCCGGGGCCTGTCCGAGGCGGAGCTCACAGCTGCCCTCGCCGCCCTCGGCGCAGGAGAGAGAGCCTATCGCCGGGGCGAGACGGTCCTTCACGCCGGCAGCACCACCCGGCAGATGGGCATCGTCCTCTCCGGCAGCGTCACCATAGAGAGCAACGACCCCTGGGGGAACCGCACGATCCTGGAGCTGGCAGAGACCGGTGACTTCTTCGCCGAGGTCTACGCCCTGCTGGGAGACGAGCCCCTCCTGGTCGATGTCAGAGCCAACGAGGACAGCCGCATCCTGCTCCTCACCATCGGTCGCGCGCTGGACGAAGAGCATGGCGGCTGGCAGAGCAAAATCGTCCGCAACCTCCTTCGCATCTCCGCCCGCAAGAACCTGACCCTTTCCGGCCGGGCCTTCCACACCGCGCCGAAGACGATCCGCGGCCGGCTCATGGCCTACCTGGACACCATGGCGCTCAGGACCAGCACCCGCTCCTTCACTGTCCCCTTCGACCGGCAGCAGCTGGCGGACTACCTGAACGTGGACCGCACGGCCCTGTCCAAGGAACTGGGAAAGATGAAAAAGGACGGGCTGATCGACTGCCATCTGAACCGCTTCACCATCCTCTAGACAGCAAAACTCCCTGCCCGCCCGGACAGGGAGTCTTTTGTTTCGATCAAAGCTTGCTCACCACGTACTCCGCGAATTCGTAGCCGGTGGCGCCGTCCGGATGGCCGGTGATGACCACCTTCTTCTCCGCCGCGCAGGCCTCGAGGGCATCCGCCAGACGATCCGCCTTCTCCGTGAGCCCGATGTGGGAGAGCATCATGGAGGCCGCCTTCAGGATGCTGGCCGGGTTGGAATAATCCCCTCTGCCCTCCTCCATCATCCGCGGCGCGGAGCCGTGGATGGCTTCGAACATGGCGTAGCGGTCTCCCAGGTTGGCGCTGCCGGCGGTGCCGACGCCGCCCTGGATCTCCGCAGCCTCATCGGTGATGATATCCCCGTAGAGGTTCGGCAGGACGAAGACCTGGAACCGGCTGCGGGCGGTTTTGTTCACCAGCTTGGCGGTCATGATGTCGATGTAGTAGTCCTCGACCTCGATGCCCGGATAGTCCGCCGCGACCTCGTGGCAGATCCGGGAGAAGTTCCCGTCGGTCTTCTTCATGATGTTCGCCTTCGTGACGCAGGCCACCAGGGTCTTGCCGTTCGCTTTGGCGTGCTCGAAGGCCGCCCGGCAGATCCTGCGGGTCCCCGCGTCCGTGGTCACCTTGAAGTCCATGGCGAGCTCGCCCGGCACCTCGATGCCCCGGCTCCCCAGCGCGTATTCTCCTTCCGTGTTCTCCCGGAAGAAGATCCAGTCGATGCCCTCCTCAGGCACCCGGACCGGCCGCACGTTGGCGTAGAGGTCGAGCTCCCGGCGCAGGGTGACGTTGGCGCTCTCCATGGTGCCGCCCTTCGGGGTCGTGGTCGGGCCCTTCAGCAGGACGTCGCAGGCTTTGATCTCCGCGAGGACGTCCTCCGGCACGGCTTTGCCGCAGGCCAGACGGTTCTCGATGGTGAGCCCGTCGATCCAGCGGAGCTCGATCCGCCCCGACGCCAGCTCCTCCTCGAGCAAAACCTTCAGCACGCCCAGGGACTGGTCCATGATCTTAGGGCCGATGCCGTCCCCCGGGCAGATGCCCACGACGATCTTCTCCATGGAGGCAAAGTCCCGCGGGCCCTCCGCCTCCGCCGCCATCTTCCGCTGGCGCTTAAGCTGCTCCGTCAGGAGCGCTTTGAAATGCGCCGCCGCTTCTTCGATATATCTCTTGTCGGTCTCGTTCATCGGTCATTCTCCTTTTGCCACATACTGAAGGAGGCCCCCCGCCTCCAGGATCTTCCGCTGCCGCTCCGTGAAGGCGCCGGCCAGCGGGATCAAAATTCCCTTTGTCTCGTCGGTCAGGACGAAGGCGCCGGTCTCGAGTCCGGTGCGAAGCCCCGTGAAGGACAGCCTGTCCCCCTGCTCGAGCCTGTCGTAGTCCGCCGGGTCCAGGAAGGTCAGCGGCACGATCCCCGCATTGATCAGGTTCGCCGCGTGGATCCGGGCAAAGCTCTTCGCGATCACCACCCGGACGCCCAAGTACAGCGGCACCAGCGCCGCGTGTTCCCTGGAGGAACCCTGGCCGTAGTTCTCGCCGCCCACGATGATGCTGCGGCCCGCCGCCTTCGCCCGCTCCGGGAAGGACGGGTCGCAGACCTCAAAGCAGAACTGGGCCATGTGCGGGATATTGGACCGGTACGGCAGGATCTTGCTGCCCGCCGGCATGATGTGGTCGGTGGTGATGTTGTCCCCCACCTTGAGGGTGAGATCCGCGGCAAAGCGGTCGGCCACCGGCTCGCCGGACGGGAACTCCTTGATGTTCGGGCCCCTCAGGATCTCCACGCGCTCCGCCTCTTCCGGGGACGCCGGCAGGAGCACCGCGCTGTCGTCCACCTTGAAGGAGGCCGGCATCGTGACATGCGGCATCTCGCCCAATTCTTCCGGATCGGTGATGACGCCGGTGAGCGCCGCCGCCACCGCGGTCTCCGGGGATACCAGGTAGACCTTGCCGTCCCTGGTGCCGCTGCGGCCTTCGAAGTTCCGGTTGAAGGTCCGTAAGGACACGCCGCCGGAGTTCGGGGAAAAGCCCATGCCGATGCACGGGCCGCAGGCGCATTCCAGCACCCTCGCGCCGCTGGCCAGGATGTCGGAAAGCGCGCCTGAGTCCGCCAGCATGGTGAGGACCTGCCTGGAACCCGGCGAGATGGAGAGGCTCACATCCGGGGAGATGGTCTTCCCCTTGAGGAGCGCCGCCACCTTCAGCATGTCGTAGAGGGAGGAGTTGGTGCAGGAGCCGATGCAGACCTGGTCCACCTTCGTTCCGGCCACCTCCGCCACGTCCACCACCGCGTCCGGGCTGTGCGGACAGGCGATCTTCGCATTGAGTTCAGAAAGATTGATGTCAATAATTTTATCGTAAACAGCATCCGGGTCGCTCTCGAGGGGCACGTAGTCCTCTCCTCTTCCTTCTGCCTCCAGGAAGGCGCGGGTGACCTCGTCGGACGGGAAGATGGAGGTGGTCGCCCCCAGCTCCGTCCCCATATTGGTGATGGTGGCCCGCTCCGGCACGGAGAGGTCTTTGATCCCCGGGCCGCCCCACTCGATGACAGCGCCCACGCCGCCCTTGACGGAGAGGATCCTCAGGATCTCCAGGGAGATGTCCTTCGCCGTGACGAAGGGCCTTAAGTGCCCGGTCAGGTTGACCTTATACATCTTCGGCATGGTGATGTAGTAGGCGCCGCCCCCCATGGCCACCGCCACGTCCAGGCCACCCGCCCCCATGGCCAGCATGCCGATGCCGCCGCCCGTCGGGGTGTGGCTGTCGGAGCCGATCAAAGTCTTGCCCGGCTTCCCGAACCGCTCCAGGTGGACCTGGTGGCAGATGCCGTTGCCCGGCCTGGAGAACCGGAGGCCGTACTTCTTCGCCATGGACTGGATGAACCGGTGGTCATCCGCGTTCATGAAACCGGACTGCAGGGTGTTGTGGTCGATATATGCGACGGAAAGCTCCGTCCTGACCCGGGGGATCCCCATGGTCTCGAATTCGAGGTAGGCCATGGTCCCGGTGGCGTCCTGGGTCAGGGTCTGGTCGATCCTGAGGCCCACCTCCTGCCCCGGCTCCATGGAGCCCTCTGCCATGTGTGCTTTGATGATCTTCTGCGCGATCGTGAGTCCCATCCTTGTATGCCTGTTCCTTTCTATGTCAGCTCATCATGCCCTTATAGGCGTGTTCGATGTGGATCATCATGAGAGAATCCACCTTGTCGGTATTGTGGGCGGCGATCGCCTCGAAGATGCCCCGGTGCTCCGCCACGGAGTCCATGACCCGGTTCGGCTTGGAGAGCGATTTCCTGCGGTATTTGGCGATCTTGCGGTGCAGCGGCGACAGGATGTCGAACAAAACCCGGCTGCCGCTGGCTTCGTAGATGATGTCGTGGAACTCCGTGTCCAGGTCCCTGACCTTGTCGATGGCGCCCTTCTGGGCGAAGAACTCCTGCTGCTCCAGCACGTCCCGGAGCCGCTCGATGTCCTCGTCGGAGATGTTGGCCGCCGCCCAACGGGTCGCCAGGATCTCGATCCGGCGCTTGACCTCAAAGAAGTCCTCCACGTCCTTGTCGGTGATCCCAAGGACCACCGTGCCGTTCGGCGATTCCTTCACCAGGCCGTCCCCGGCCAGCTTTGTCAAAGCCTCCCGGATCGGCGTCCGGCTGACGCCCAGCTCCTGGGAGAGCCTGGTCTCGCTGATCACCTCACCGATGGCGTAGGTGCCGTCGATGATGTTGTCCGCGATCCGCTCGAACACCTGGTTCGCCAGAGAATAGCTCTTGTACTCGATCATCTTCTCAATCCTCCCAATTCCTCGATCTTCTCACACATCTCCGCGTTGGAGATGCTGGTGGTCCGGTTGTCCGCGTACATCTCGTCCACCCATTCCTTCAGCTGCAGGACCAGCGGGTCGTCCTTGGTGTACTGCTGAGACCCGATCAGGTCGAAATGCTCGTTGATCCAGTAAGCAATGCCCGCCAGGCCGCTGGTTTTGCTGACCGTGACCCCCGGCGCCCGGTTCAGGATCTTGCGGGTGTTGAAGATGTTGTAGATCTCCTCGTCCTTCATCAGGCCGTCCGCGTGGATGCCGGCCCGGGTGACGTTGAAGTTCTCGCCGACGAACGGGGTCATCGGCGGGATGTCGTAGCCCATCTCCTCCCGGAAGTAACGGCCGATCTCGGTGATCACCGTAGAATCCATGCCGTCCAGGGAGCCCCTGAGCGCCGCGTACTGGAAGACCATGGACTCCAGCGGGATGTTGCCGGTGCGCTCGCCGATGCCCAGAAGCGAACAGTTCACCGCGCTGGCGCCGTAGAGCCAGGCCGTGGAAGCGTTGGCCACCGCCATGTGGAAGTCGTTGTGGCCGTGCCACTCCAGCATCTCGCTCGGCACGCCGGAGTAGTGCTGCAGGCCGTAGATGATGCCCGACACGCTCCTCGGCAGCGCCACCTCCGTGAACGGCACGCCGTAACCCATGGTGTCGCAGGCCCGGATCTTGACCGGCACCCCCGCCTCCTCCGACAGCTTCATGATCTCGTTGACGAACGGGACGACAAAGCCGTAAAAGTCCGCTCTCGTGATGTCCTCCAGGTGGCACCGCGGCACGATCCCCGCATCAAAGGCCTTGCGGATCGTCGCCAGGTAATAGTCCACCGCCTGCCGCCTGGTCATCTTCATCTTGTGGAAGATGTGGTAGTCGCTGCAGGATACCAGGATGCCGGTCTCCCGGATCCCCATGTCCTTCACCAGCTTGAAATCCTGCTCGGTGGCCCGAATCCAGGTGGTGATCTCCGGGAACGGCAGCCCCAGGTCCATGCACTGCTCCACCGCCTCCCTGTCCTTCTTCGAGTAGACAAAGAACTCGGACTGGCGGATCAGGCCGTACGGGCCGCCCAGCTTCGCCAGCAGCTTATAAAGGTCAACGATCTGCTTCACGGTATATGGGGCCATGGACTGCTGGCCGTCCCTAAAGGACGTGTCGGTGATCCAGATGTCCTCCGGCATGTTCATCGGTACCCGTCGGTGGTTGAAGGCCACCTTCGGGACCTCGTCGTAGTCGTATACGTCACGGTACAGGTTCGGCTCCGGGATGTCCTGCAGAGAGTACTTGTAGCTCGCCTGTTCCAGCAAATTGGTCTTCTTGGAAATCTCCAGCATCTGGTCTCCTCCTGATGTCATCGTCCTGTGTTTTCCGGTACGAAGATCCCGCCATTTCGGAGTCTTCGTATGCTTGTATACAAGTATAGTTCTACACGGCTCCGCTGTCAACTGGTAAAGCGATAAATACTTCTTTCACAAAGTGCGCTGCTCCGGCGCGGTGCAGCCGCCCGGCGCACCGCACAGTGTGGATCTTCATTTTCTGCCGATCCACACGTGTGGTTTTGCGTTTTTTGATTTTCACACCGTGCCAGGCGCACCGCGCAGTGTGGATCTTCAATATCTGCCGATCCACACGTGTGGTTTTGCGTTTTTTGATT
>CADCOV010000220.1 GCA_902803185.1 uncultured Eubacteriales bacterium | reverse complement strand
AGCGATCATGATCATGCTGACGGAATCCTGCAGCTGGGTGTGCTTGAAGAACCGGTTCAGGGTGATCTGCGGGTTGGCGTCCCTCTTCAGCTCGACGACGATGCGGATGCCCTCACGGTTGGTCTCATCGCGGATGGCGGTGACGCCATCCACTCTCTTTTCCTTGACCAGCTCCGCCATCTTCTCGATCAGGCGGGCCTTGTTCACCATGTAAGGGATCTCGGTGATGACGATCTGGGACTTGCCCCTCTCCGTCTCCTCGATGGTGCACACCGAGCGGACCTGCACCTTGCCGATGCCGGTCTTGTAGGCCTCTCTCATGCCCGCCTTGCCCAGGATCTGGGCGCCGGTCGGAAAGTCAGGACCTTTGATGTACTTGAGGAGATCGTCGACGGTGGCGTCCGGATCCTCGATCAGCTTGACGGTGGCGTCGATGACCTCGCCCAGGTTGTGGGGCGGGATCGAGGTCGCCATACCGACGGCGATACCGTTGGAGCCGTTGACCAGAAGCTGCGGGAACCTGCTCGGCAGGACCACCGGCTCCTTCTCTTCGCCGTCGAAGTTATCTCTGAAATCGACGGTATCTTTGTCGATGTCCCGGAGCATCTCCAGGGCGAACGGGGTCATCCTGGCCTCGGTGTAACGCATCGCCGCGGCGGAGTCGCCGTCGATGGAACCGAAATTGCCGTGGCCGTCCACCAGCATGTAGCGCATGGAGAAGTCCTGGGCCATACGGACCATCGCGTCGTAGATGGAGCTGTCGCCGTGCGGGTGGTATTTACCCATGACCTCACCGACGATACGGGCCGACTTCTTGTGCGGCTTGTCCGGGGTGACGCCCAGGTGGCCCATGCCGTACAGGATGCGGCGGTGGACCGGCTTGAGACCGTCTCTCACGTCAGGAAGAGCACGGCCGACGATGACGCTCATGGCGTAATCGATGTAGGATTTTTTCATTTCAGCATATATCTCATGCTGTTCCAATCTGGTATCTTCTAACAGATCTGCCATCTATGCCCCTCCTTTCCTTAAATGTCGATCTCCGCGAATCTCGCGTTGTCCTCGATGAACTTCTTCCGCGGCGGGACCTTGTCACCCATCAAAATGGTGAAGATCTCGTCCGCCTGGGAGGCGTCGTCCACCGTGATCTGCACGAGGGTACGGTTGTTGTAGTCCATGGTGGTCTCCCACAGCTGGTGGAAGTCCATCTCACCCAGACCTTTGTAGCGCTGGATGTCGATCTTCTGGTTCTTCTTCTGCAGCTTCTCCAGCAGGCGGTCCTGCTCCGGTTCGGAGTAGGTGTAGTAGACGTCCTTGCCCTGCTTCGTCATGAAGAGCGGCGGTTTGGCCGCGTAGACGTAGCCGCCTTCGATCAAAGGCGTCATGTGCCGGAAGAAGAAGGTCAGGAGCAGCGTGCGGATGTGGGCGCCGTCGACGTCAGCATCCGTCATGATGATGATCTTATGATACCGGAGCTTGCTGATGTCGAACTCGCTGCCGACACCGCAGCCGAAGGCGGTGATCATGTTCTTGATCTCTTCGGAGTTCAGGATCCTCTCGGTCCTGGCCTTCTCGACGTTCAGGATCTTACCTCTGAGCGGCAGGACGGCCTGGCGCAGACGGTCTCTGCCCTGCTTGGCGGAGCCGCCAGCGGAGTCACCCTCGACCAGGAAGATCTCGGAGAGCGCCGGATCCTTCTCGGAGCAGTCCGCCAGCTTGCCCGGCAGGGAGGTGCTGTCCAGCACGCTCTTGCGGCGGGTCAGCTCTCTGGCCTTGCGGGCCGCTTCCCTGGCGCGCAGCGCCTGGGTGCACTTCTCCAGGATGATCTTGGCTTCCTTCGGATGCTCCTCCAGGTAAGCGGTGATGTTGTCGTTCGCGGCGGTCTCGACAAAGCCCCTCATCTCGCTGTTGCCCAGCTTGGTCTTGGTCTGGCCTTCGAACTGCGGCTGGGAGAGCTTGACGGAGACGATGGCGGTGAGGCCCTCTCTGACGTCGTCGCCGGAGAGCGCAGGATCGTTGTCCTTCAGCAGCTTGTTCTTGCGGCCGTAGTCGTTGATCGCCCTCGTGATCGCGGACTTGAGGCCTGCCATGTGGGTACCGCCCTCGGTGGTGTTGATGTTATTGGCGTAGGAGAGCACGAGTTCGCTGTAGGCCGTGGTGTACTGCATCGCGACCTCCACCTCCATCTCGTCCTT
>CADCOV010000219.1 GCA_902803185.1 uncultured Eubacteriales bacterium | reverse complement strand
GGTCTCCTCCAGGGCGATCTTCATGCCCTCGGTCCAGTTCAAAGAGTCGAAGATGCGGAACACGTCGATGCCCGCCTCCGCCGCCTGCCTGACGAACTCCCGGATGACGTTGTCCGGATAGTTCTTGTATCCCACCGCGTTTGCGCCGCGGATCAGCATCTGGAACATGATGTTCGGGATCTGCCCCCGCAAAGTGGCCAGCCTCTCCCACGGATCCTCCTTCAGGAAGCGGAAGGCGGTATCGAAGGTCGCGCCGCCCCACATCTCCAGGGAGAAGAGGTCCCTGCCGTAGAAGGCCGTCGCCGGAGCGATCTTCTCCATATCCACGGTCCTGACCCGGGTCGCCATCAAAGACTGCTGCGCGTCTCTCATGGTGGTATCCGTGATCAAAAGCTTCTGCTGGTTCAGGATCCACTTGGAGAGCGCTTCCGGACCCTCCTGGTCCAGGAGCTGCTTGGTGCCATGCAGCTGTCCGATCTTCCTCTGGTCGACCTGCGGGACCACCGGGACGTTGAACTGCGGCTTGTCGCCCTTCGTCTCGTTGACCACCTTGTTGCCCAGGAAGCGCATGAGCTTGAGCTCCACGTCCTCCTTGGTGCGGATGTCCATGAGCTCAGGGTTGGCGGCGATGAAGCCGGTGTTGCAGGTGCCCTCCTTGAACTGCGGGTGGTTCAGCACGTTCAGCAGGAAGCCGATGTTGGTCTTGACGCCCTTGATCTGGGTCTCCCGCAGGGCCCGGATCGCCTTCCGGCGGGCCTGCGCGAAGGTCCTGGCGCTGGCCGTGATCTTGACCAGCAGGGAGTCGTAGTACGGGGAGATCACCGCGCCGGTGAAGCCGTTGCCGCCGTCAAGACGGATGCCGTAGCCGGAAGCGCTCCTGTACATCTCGATGGTGCCGGTGTCAGGGGCGAAGCCGGAGGCCGGGTCCTCGGTGGTGATCCGGCACTGGATGGCGTAGCCGTTGGTGGTGATGTCCTCCTGGGATGTGATGCCGATCTCCGGGTCGGACAGGGCGTAGCCCTCCGCCACCAGGATCTGGGCCTGGACCAGGTCGATGCCGGTCACCATCTCGGTGACGGTGTGCTCCACCTGGATCCTCGGGTTCATTTCGATGAAGTAGTGGTTGCCTTCCTGGTCCACCAGGAACTCCACGGTACCGGCGCTGCGGTAGCCCACCGCGCCCGCGATCTTCAGCGCATCTGCGCAGATCGCCTGTCTCTGCTCCTCGGTCAGGACCAGGGACGGGGTGAACTCCACGACCTTCTGGTGCCTTCTCTGGATGGAGCAGTCTCTCTCGTATAAGTGGACGATGTTGCCGTACTTATCGCCCAGGATCTGGACCTCGATGTGCTTCGGGTTCTCCAGGTATTTCTCGATGAAGATGTCGTCGATGCCGAAGGCGGTCGCCGCTTCCGACTTCGCTCTGCGGAACTCGTTGGCGATGTCCTCCGGATTTCTCACGATGCGCATGCCGCGCCCGCCGCCGCCGGCAGCAGCCTTCAGCATGACCGGGTAGCCGCAGCGCTCTGCGAACTCCGCAGCCTCCTGCTCGTCTTTGATCGCCGCGTCCACGCCCGGGATCGCCGGGACGCCGACCTTCGCGGCCACCAGCTTGGATTTGATCTTGTCGCCCAGCTGGTCCATCATGACGTGGTTCGGGCCGATGAACTCGATGCCGGCCTCTTCACAGGCCCTGGCGAACTCGGTGTTCTCGGACAAAAATCCGTAGCCCGGGTGGATGGCGTCGACGCCCTTGGCCTTCGCCAGTGCGATGATCTCATCGATGCTGAGGTAGGCGGCCACCGGGGTCTTGCCCTTGCCGATCTGGTAGGACTCGTCCGCTTTGATGCGGAACAGGCTGTTCTTGTCCTCCTCCGAGTAGATGGCGACGGTCCGGATGCCCAGCTCCGCGCACGCCCGGAAGACGCGGATCGCGATCTCTCCGCGGTTCGCGACCAGCACACGCTTGAATCTCTTGATGTCTTTCATAATTATTCTTCTCCGTATCTCTGATAATTATAAAAAGCAATGAATGTAACGGTCTCTATCATCAAAGCGTCCATCGGGTCACTTCTGATGTACGTCCAGCTGCGGATAAGGGAATTCGATCCCCGCCGCGTCAAAATTCTTCTTGACCCGCTCGATCAGGTCAAACTTGTAGTCCCAGTAGGCGTCGCTGGTGGTGAAGGCCCAGAGCTCGACCTTGACGCCGCTCTCCGCGCAGTCCCGCACGATCACCCGCGGCTTCGGCTCCGCCGCCATGTAAGGGGTCTCCTCCGCCGTCTTGAGCAAAACCTCCCGCACCCGGTCCAGGTCCGCATCGTAGTGCACGAGGAGTGAAAAGTCCACCCTGCGCAGCCCCGCCGCGGTGAAATTGTTCACCACCGAGGTGTTCACGATGCCGTTCGGCACGGTCACGACCTGCCGGTCCCAGGTGTGGAGCCTGGTCACCATCAGGTCGATGTCGTCCACCAGCCC
>CADCOV010000218.1 GCA_902803185.1 uncultured Eubacteriales bacterium | reverse complement strand
TCGGCGGGGGATCGTAGATCCCGCTGGGCTGGATCACATGGAAGAGCATCTCAGCAAGAAACGGGCGGTAGAGATGCTCGACGATGGTGGGCTAGGCCGCCTTGAGGCCGGTACTTTCGGTGCGCTCAGGGAGATCCACCGCAGGCTCTTTGATCAGATCTATGACTTTGCCGGCTGCATCCGCACTGTCAACCTCGCAAAGGGCAGTTTCCGCTTCGCGCCAGTCATGTATCTTGAGGAAGCGCTTCGAAATATCGAGCAGATGCCGCAGTCCACCTTCGATGAGATCGTGGAGAAATATGTGGAAATGAATATCGCCCACCCGTTCCGGGAGGGCAATGGCCGCAGTATGCGGATCTGGCTGGACCAGCTCCTGAAGGCGGAGCTCGGACAGGTCATCGACTGGAGCATGGTCGATAAGGAAGATTTCCTCTTCGCCATGGAACGGAGCCCGATCCGGGACATCGAGATCAAGCACGTCCTGAAAGCTGCACTGACAGACCGGGTGGATGACCGGGAACTCTTCATGAAAGGGATCGATCACAGTTACTATTATGAGGGGTATGATACATATAAGGCGAGGGAGTTATAAGAAGGCGGGGAATCGACCCCGCCTTTTAGATTGAGATTGATCCTCTGTGCAAAAGTACTGCCTTCGGCATTATGTACGTACAATGGCATCATTATATTCCCTTTGCACGGAAAAACGCAGAGGATCAGCACTTTTTCAGTGCAAGAGGAAAAACCCAGCGTCTTTGTACGTACAAAACGAAAGGAACGCTCCATTTGCACGGAACCCCGTCTCCCGGCAGCCGCCACCCGCAAGGCACCAAAAAGGAGGCCGTCCTCACGGACAGCCTCCTCGCCTTTTTTGTTCAGTTGGGCCGGGGCTTACATCATGCCGCCCATACCGCCCATGCCGCCTGCCGGCATCGCCGGCATCGGGTTGTCTTCCTTGATGTCCACGATGCCCGCCTCGGTGGTCAGGAGCAGCGCGGAAGCGGAAGCAGCGTTCTGGAGCGCGGAACGGGTGACCTTGGCCGGGTCGACGATGCCGGCACCGATCATGTCCACATACTCCTCGGTCGCGGCGTTGAAGCCAACGCCCGGCTCCGCGTTCTTGACGGCGTCGATGACAACGCTGCCCTCGAAGCCCGCGTTCTCCGCGATCTGGCGGACCGGCTCCTCCAGCGCTCTGACGATGATCTTGGCACCGGTCTTGGCGTCACCCTCGAGGGTCTCGGCATAGGCCTTGACCGCCGGGATCGCGTCAGCCAGCGCAACGCCGCCGCCGGAGACGATGCCCTCTTCCACCGCGGCCTTGGTCGCGTTCAGAGCGTCCTCGATGCGGAGCTTTCTCTCCTTCAGCTCGGTCTCGGTAGCCGCGCCGACCTTGATGACGGCGACGCCGCCGGCCAGCTTGGCCAGTCTCTCCTGCAGCTTCTCTTTATCGTAATCGGAATCGGTCTCCTCGATCTGGTTGCGGATGACGCTGATCCTGGCAGCGACTTCAGCCTTGTCTCCGCCGCCGCCCACGATGGTGGTGTTGTCCTTGGTGACCTTGACGGTGGTCGCGGTGCCCAGCAGGTCCAGGGTGGCTTCCTTCAGGTCGTAGCCGACTTCCTCGCTGATGACGGTGCCGCCGGTCAGGATCGCGATGTCCTCCATCATGGCCTTGCGTCTGTCACCGAAGCCCGGCGCCTTGACGGCGACCACGTCCAGGACGCCCTTCAGCTTGTTGATGACCAGGGTCGCCAGGGCTTCGCCCTCCACGTCCTCGGCGATGATGAGGAGCTTGCGGCCGGTCTTGACCACCTGCTCCAGCAGCGGCAGAAGCTCCTGGATGTTGGAGATCTTCTTATCGGTCAGAAGGATGGCCGGGTTCTCGAGCGTAGCCTCCATCTTGTCGGTGTCGTTGACCATGTAAGCGGAGAGGTAGCCTCTGTCGAACTGCATACCTTCGACCACGTCCAGGTTGGTGCCCAGGGACTTGGACTCCTCGACGGTGATGACGCCGTCCTTGCCGACCTTCTCC
>CADCOV010000217.1 GCA_902803185.1 uncultured Eubacteriales bacterium | reverse complement strand
TCCATGGTGTGGTTGTTCCCGATGCACCAGATGTCCGCGCCCATCCTGTCCAGGACCTTCGTGACCGCCGGGTCCATGGCGTGGAAGAACGCGCCCCGGCTCCCGTCATCCTCAGCCGCAAACAAAGCGCCCTCGATATTCGCCGCGACGTGATCGCTCTCCCTCAAAAACGAAAGCACCGGCTCGGCGAGCAGCGCCTCGTCCTCCCACCGTCCGTTCATATACCGGTCAAAGCCAATATCCCCGGTAAACGCGATCATCGTTTCCCTGCTCTTCATCCTCGTCCACCTCCCGCAGTTTCTTTCTGCTTTACATTATACTCATGCGCGGCGCAATTGCAATTTGCGAAAGCACCTTGTCACAAGCGGGTTTTACCTCTGCGCAGCCGGTCCTGTTTCCCAAATCCCGAAAACAGGCCTTTTCGTGAACCCGATGCAGTCTGTAGGGGTAGTTGGGATGACGGGGGCTGACCTACCCCATTCCCCAAAACGCGAAATATGCCGATTTTTATTCCCAACTTCCCTGTGGAGGGGCACCTTGGGAATAGAATCACCACATTTCATTCCCAGGATCCTGAAATCCCGGCATTTCTATTCCCAGACCGCCTGTGAAGGGGCACCTTGGGAATGGAATCACCGCATTTCATTCCCAGGATCCTGAAATCCCGGCATTTCTATTCCCAGACCGCCTGTGAAGGGGCACCTTGGGAATGGAATAGGTTGCAGCAAGTCCACCGGACTCCTTCGCTGACGTCGATGCCCGTGGGAGACCTAACCCCGCGACGCTGTGCGGAGCGGCTGGTAGGTCCCCTACCAGAACTGCAGCGCTTCAGTGCGTGGCGGTTTACGGCTCGGGGTCGAATCCCCGGATTTCGATGGCGCCAAGGGGGATTTCGCGGCCCGCAACGCGGTCCGCCGTCCTGCGCCTCCCCTTTCGGTCGGCTTGGACCGCTCCCTACCGCACACTCCACCGGACTGTGCGGCTTCACGGTCGCGCCCGTTCGGGTTCGAATCCCCAGGATTCCAATGGCGCATCAAAAAAGAGGGAGGTACACAAGGTACCTCCCTCTTTTTTGGTGCGCCAAGGGGGATTCGAACCCCCGGCCTCCACATTCGGAGTGTGTCACTCTATCCCCTGAGCTATTGGCGCGCAACAATGGTATTTTAGCACAGGTTTCAAAAAAAGCCAACAGTTATTTCCTGAACAGCCCAAGCTGACTTCTGCCCCGACAGCATTTACCCCTCCTCAGCAAAAAGACCAGCGTGTCCGATCCTGCCGGAGCGACTCCGCAGGACCGACTGTGATCCCGTGAGAATAGAAGAAGGACTTCCGTTGGAGTTTGATGCACCTTCATCAAACTCCCGGAAGTCCCTGATATTCGAACAGTGGGATCACTCGGTCCGAGGACCAGCGGAGGCAGGATCGAACACGCGGAACTTTACGTTCCCGAATATATCCGTCACCTTCACGGATACCACCCCGTCCGTCGCTACCTGCCGCAGGCAGGAGGTCTCCATCTTGCCGTTCTCCCGCACGAAGAGCACGTCCGGACGGTGGACTTCCCCGTCGTAGTCGAAGTCCACGCTCCAGCTCAGGACCAGCTCCATCGGGTCCTCGGCTTTGATCTGCTCGATCTTCTCCAGCTTGGCGTCCTCCGCCGCCTTCTCGGCGCCCACCGGTTTGATGTCCCGCAGCGTCACGGAGACGTTCGAGATGCCCTTGCCGGCGTCGTCCTTTTCCAGGTCCACCCGGACGCCCAGCCCGGAGTCCTTTGGTTTTTTGTCCCGGAGGACGGTGAAGCTGGCGCCCTGTTTGATCAGGCGTGCTTCGGCGGTCTCCACCGCAAGGCGGCCGCTGTCCACCATGAGGAAGCGGCGGCCGGTCTTTGCGCAGACCGCGCCCAGGGTGCCGCTGCCGCAGAAGAAGTCCGCGCAGAGGTCGCCCGGTTCCGTGGCGGAGAGCAGGATCCGCTCCACCAGCTGCTCCGGCTTCTGGGTGGCGTAGCCGGTGCGCTCGGAGGAGGTCCTTCCCACCATGTCGATGCTCCAGACGTCCTTCATGTTGACCATGGTATACCAACCCACGTCGTCCCGGAACTCCTCCACGCCCTTGAACCGGTACGGCTTGAGGCCCCGGTTATAGGACTTTTCCTGCTGCGGGAAGAACCGGTATTTGGAGGTCTTCGCGTACATGAAGATGTTGTCGTGCTTGCGGGCGAAGCGTTTTTTGCTGCTGCCGCCGGACTTGTACTGCCAGATGATCTCGTTGACGAAGTTGTCGCTGCCGAAGACCTCGTCCAGCACCGCCCTGACGTAGTGGGCGGCGTGCCAGTCCACATGGACGAAGATCAGGCCGTCCTCCGCCAGCAGATCCCGCATCAAAAGGAGCCTCACGGTCAGCATCTTCAGGTACTCCGCCATGCCCTTGCTCCAGTTGTCCTTGTAGGCCCGGTGGCGGATCTTCTCCCCGCCGGCGTCCAGGACCGCGTCGTAGTCCGCCATCGAGAAGAACGGCGGATCGATGTAGATGGCTTTGATCTTCCCCTTGATCTCCGGGTCTGCCAGCAGGCTGATGCAGACGTTCCGGTTGTCCCCGTGGATCAGGAGGTTCTCCTCCGGCGCCCCGGTCAAAAGGGATTCCGGCCGGATGATCTCCGTGGTGTAAAGCCTCTTCGGCCTGGCTTTGACCGCCCGTTTGTACCGATTCTCCCCCGCCTTGTAGACGCGGTTCAGCTCCTTCATCAGTCCCATGTCAGTCTCCTTCACAGATGGTGCCGCCGCCCACCACCACGTCGCCGTCGTAGAGCACGGCAGCCTGGCCTGCGGTCGCGGCCCGCTGAGGTTCGTCGAACTCGATCCTCACCCGGTCCTCCGACAAAGCGGTCACCGTGGCGGCCGCCTCCTTCTGGCTGTAGCGGATCTTCGCCCCGACCCGAATCGGCGCAAGCGGCGCTTCGCAGGCGATCCAGTTGAAGTGATCCGCGTAAACGATCCTTGAAAAGAGGTCTTCGTTCCTTCCAAGAATCACTTTGTTACCGATAATATCTTTCTCGCATACATACATCGGTTCCTTCAGTGCCAGGCCCAGGCCCTTGCGCTGGCCGATGGTGTAGCGGATGATCCCCTTGTGGGTCCCCAGGACGTTGCCCTCCCGGTCCACGAACTCACCCGGCGGGTAGTCCTTCCCGGTGTATCGCCGGATGAAGCCGGCGTAGTCCCCGTCCGGCACGAAACAGATGTCCTGGCTGTCGTGCTTGTGGGCGTTGATGAAGCCCTGCTCCTCCGCGATGGCCCGGGCCTGCTCCTTGGTCATCTCCCCCAGCGGGAACATGACCCGGGAAAGCTGCTCCTGCTCCAGGGCGTAGAGCACGTAGCTCTGGTCCTTCTTCTGGTCCACCGCCTTCTTCAGAAGATACCTCCCGCTCCCCGGATCAAAGCCCACCCTTGCGTAGTGCCCGGTGACGATCTTGTCCTGTCCAAGCTCCTGTCCCCTGCGGAAGAGCCGCCGGAACTTCAGGTACCGGTTGCAGTCGATGCAGGGGTTCGGCGTCAGGCCGTTCTCGTAGGCGCTGACGAACCGCCGGATCACCTGGTTCTCGAAGTCGTCCTCGAAGTTGAAGACGTAGTATTTGATCCCCAGCCGGTTCGCCACGCTGCGAGCGTCCTCCACGTCGGACAGGCTGCAGCAGGTGCCGCACTTTTCCTCGCCGATCATCTCGTTGTCGTACAGCTTCATCGTGACGCCGATGGTCTCGAACCCCTGCTGCAGGGTGAGATAGGCGGCCACCGAGCTGTCCACGCCGCCGCTCATGGCCACCATGGCCTTCGGCCGGCCTCCCTCTGCCCACGGCGGCCGGATCTCTTCCATGCGCTCACTCAT
>CADCOV010000216.1 GCA_902803185.1 uncultured Eubacteriales bacterium | reverse complement strand
TCGCAGACCACCGGCTCCATGGAGAGCTCCGTGAAGCCCAGGTCCGCCATGTGGAAGATGTCCTTGGTGAAATCCGGGTTATAGTGGGTGAAGGTTCCCCTCATGTAGTAGTTCCTGTCGCCCCTCGCCTCGACCAGCTTCTTGAACTTCGGCAGGATGATGTCGTAGCTGCCCCGTCCGTCCCTGGTGCGGCGCTCCCGGTCGTGGATCTCCCTGCGGCCGTCCAGGCTCAGGACCACGTTGTGGCACTCCCGGTTGGCGAAGTCGATGACCTCGTCGGTGATCCCCATGCCGTTGGTGGTGAGGGTGAACCGGAAGTTCTTGTTATGCGCCTTCTCGATGGAGCGGGCGTAGCGGACGACCTCCTTGACCACGTCAAAGTTGAGGAGCGGCTCGCCCCCGAAGAAATCCACCTCCAGGTTGTGCCGGTCCCCCGAGTTCTCGATCAGGAAATCGATGGCCCGCCTGCCCACCTCGGCGCTCATCAAAGCGCTCTTGCCGTGGAACCTGCCCTGCCCCGCAAAGCAGTAGGAGCAGGTCAGATCGCAGCTGTGGGCCACGTGCAGGCACAGAGCTTTGATCTCGGTGTGGCGGTTCTTCAGGAAGTTGGCGTTCGGCCCCCACACGTCCTCGGTGAAGAGCTTGCCCATCTCCTTCAGGGCCAGCACGTCCTCCCAGCAGGCCTCGACCTCTTCTCTGGTCACGTCCTCCCGGTCCCCGTACTCCGCCATCATCTGGTCCACGATCTCCTCGCGGCTCTTCTCACAAAAAAGACGGATGATGTCGTATGCCACATCATCCACCAAATGTACAGAACCGCTATAAACATCGATCACGATATTGCGACCGTTCAGTTTATATTGATGTATCATCACAGTCCTTCTTAGTTATTCTTCTCGCACTCCTGGTTCGCAACGCCGCAGGAAGTCTTGCAGGCAGACTGGCAGGAAGTCTGGCACTCGCCGCAGCCGCCGTCCTTCAGGGACGCCTTCAGGTCTCTCGTCTCGATCGTCTTGATTCTCTTCATCTTAACACCTTTCTCTTTCTATTGATGCCGGGGAAGTTGCCCTCCCGGCGAATGGACTATTCTATATCTTATCTGCAAAGCCGCGGATTGTCAAGGGTATCAGCGGCCCGGGAAGCCCTCCGGCAGATTTTCGCTGGAGTAGCGCAGCATCTCCTTCGCCCGGTACCCTTCCGTGGAAGCGCAGGCCGCGGAGCAACCGGAAACGACGAGGAGCAGGTCGTAGGCCTCCTCCCTCTCCGCATAGGTGACCTCCCAGTCTTCGTGCTGCGCCGCGAGCCACCGGGCAAAAGCCGCCCGGTCGTACCTCGGGTTGCAGCCGCCGCAGTACTTGAGGCCGACCCTCATGCCGGCGTCTCCTGGGGCGCAGGCTGCGTCATGCGGGAGAGGATCCTCTTTGCCCTGTCGGCGTAGCAGGTATCTCCGCCGTTTTCCGCCGCGTAGCGGAGCCACCCCTGCTCCTCCTCCGGGAACCCGTCGTGGTGGCAGATGTCCGCCATCATGTAGGCGGAGAAGACCCTCGTCAGGTTCGTGGAAGCGGAATCGAAGTAGTTGCGCATGAACCGGCCGGCGCCGTTGTAGTCGCCCTGCTTCATCCGGAGCATGGTGCGCTTGGAGTTATAGGAGCGTTCAAGCACCTTCCTGTGGACCTCCTGGAAATCGGTCTCCTCGATGATCCGGTACATGTCCCGGAGCGCGTTCTCCGCCCGGCTGAACTCGTTCAGCTGGATGAACCCCAGGATGAGGTCGTTCAGGTAGCAGGCCTCGACGAACTTGCCGTACGGCCGCGGGGAAAAGTCCACGTCCACCGTGCCCAGCATGTTCATCGCCTCATCGAAGCGGCCGCCCTCGAAATAGGCGGTGGCCAGGTTGATGCGGATCAGGTTCCGGTCCGACTTGCCGAGGAGCGGCCGGTTGTAGAACCGCTCGTACTCCTTGGTGAATTCCGCGATGCGGCAGTCGTCCCGGAGCTTGTTCAGGCCCTGCACCCTCCTGCGGGAGCGCACGGTGAAGAATATGTCGCAGGCCATGACCCACATGAACATGAGCATGTAGACCAGGAACGGCTGGTATTCCTCCGTCGGAAGGAGGAACAGGATCGCCACCGCCCCGACCAGCGCCGTCACGAGATAACCGACCAGAAGGTCTGTGTAAAGCAATAGTGTCTGTCTCATTTTACCTTGAAGCTGCTCTTCAGGTCCACGATCCGGTTGAAGACCTTCTCCGTGTCCGTCGTCAGTTTGCTGTCGGCGATGTAGTAGCCGTGGCGGAAGAACTGGAAGCGCTCGCCCGGCTTCGCCTCAGCGAGGGACGGCTCGGCGTAGCCCCACTTCTCCTCCAGGGAATCCGGATTGATGACGTTCTTGCCTTCCTCGTCCTCGACCATCAAAGCGTTGTAGTTGCGGATCTTCACCCTGACGGCGGTCTTCGCGTCCACGAAGTGGATGGTGCCCTTGACCTTGCGGCCCTCGAAGCCGCTGCCGCTCCTGGTCTCAGGATCGTAGGTGCAGAGGAGCTCCTTGATGGAGCCGTCCTCGTTCTTGACGACCTCGTTGCAGGTGATGAAGTAGGCACCCTTGAACCGGACCTCGTTGCCCGGGAACAGGCGGAAGTACTTCTTCGCCGGCACCTCCATGAAGTCGGCGCCGTCCACGTAGAGCTCTCTGGAGAACGGGATCGTGCGAGTGCCCATCTCCGGGACCTTCTGGTTGTTCTCCAGCTCCACCATCTCCGTCTGATCCTCCGGATAGTTGGTGATGATGACCTTGATCGGATCCTCGATGACGTTGCGGCTCTCCACCTTGTTCTGCAGGTCCTCACGGACGCAGTGCTCCAGCAGGGAGGCGTCCACCAGGCTGTTGGCCTTGGCGACGCCGATGCGCTCGCAGAAGTCCCTGATCGCCTCCGGGGTGTAGCCCCTGCGGCGCAGGCCCGCGATGGTCGGCATGCGCGGATCGTCCCAGCCCTCGACAGCGCCCTCGTCCACGAGCCCCTTCAGAAGGCGCTTGCTCATGACGGTGCCGGTGAGGTTGAGTCTCGCGAACTCGATCTGGCGCGGCGGGTGCTCCCACCAGCCCACCTCCTGCAGGACCCAGTTGTAGAGCGGTCTGTGGTCCTCGAACTCCAGGGAGCAGCAGCTGTGGGTGATGCCCTCGATCGCGTCCTCGATCGGGTGGGCGAAGTCGTACATCGGGTAGATGCACCACTTGTCGCCGGTGTTGTGGTGGGTCACGTGGGCGATCCGGTAGATGACCGGGTCTCTCATATTGATATTAGGCGATGCCATGTCGATCTTGGCCCTGAGGACCAGCTCGCCGTCGGCATACTTGCCCGCCTTCATGTCGCGGAACAAAGCCAGGTTCTCCTCGACGCTGCGGTCGCGGTTCGGGCTCTCCTTCCCCGGCTCCTTCAGGGTGCCTCTGTACTCCTTGATCTGCTCCGGCGTCAGGTCGTCCACGTAGGCCTTGCCCTTTTTGATCAAAACCTCCGCGGCCTCGTACATCTGGTCGAAGTAGGAGGAAGCCCAGAGCTTCTTCTCCCACTGGAAGCCCAGCCAGCGGATATCTTCCTCGATCGCGTCGACGTACTCCACGTCCTCCTTGACCGGGTTCGTGTCGTCATATCTCAGGTTGCACTTGCCGCCGTACTTCAGTGCGGTGGTGAAGTTCACGCAGATCGCCTTGGCGTGTCCCACGTGGAGGTAGCCGTTCGGCTCCGGCGGGAACCGGGTGTAGACCTCGGTGTAGACGCCGTCCTCCAGGTCCTTGTCGATGAAATTATGGATGAAATTATTGGTGACGTTCTCACTCATTGCAATGTCCTCCTGCCCTTCAGGCAATACCTGCACAATAGTATACCACAAAGCGGCCCGGTGTAAAAGAAAACTTCATTGCTGATTTCCCCGCTGAATTGACCGCTCCTCCAAAGACCGTCTTTACAAAACTATCCGATAAATAGTATAATTTTAAGGTAGTCAATACATCACTATTGGACACAGGAGGATAGAAAATGAAATATCAGATCATCGGGGAACCGCTCCCGGTCGTCGTCTGCGATGTGAACGACGGTGAAACGCTGATCACCGAAAAGGGAGCCATGAGCTGGATGAGCCCGAACATGGTCATGGAGACCAAGGGCACCGGCGGATTCGGCAAGATGATGGGCCGCATGTTCAGCGGTGAAAGCATGTTCCAGAACAAATATACCGCCAAGGGAGGCCCTGGCCAAATCGCCTTTGCCTCTTCCTTCCCGGGTTCCATCCGCGCCCTGGAGATCAAGCCGGGCCAGGAGATCGTCGTGCAGAAGAGCGGCTTCCTCGCGGCGGAGACGGGCGTACAGCTCTCCGTCTTCTTCCAGAAGAAACTGGGCGCCGGCTTCTTCGGCGGTGAAGGCTTCATCATGCAGCGCCTCTCCGGCAGCGGCACCGCCTTCGTCGAGATCGACGGCTACGCGGTGGAATACGATCTGGCCCCTGGTCAGAAGATGATCGTCGACACCGGCTACGTCGCCATGATGGACGCGACCTGCAAGATGGACATCGTCAGCACCGGCGGCGTCAAGAACGCCCTCCTCGGCGGCGAAGGCCTGTTCAACACCGTCATCACCGGCCCGGGCAAGCTCGTGCTGCAGACCATGCCGATCAGCAACGTCGCGGGCATCATCGCGCCGCACGTCGCCACCAGCTGATCAAAAAGGAGAAACCATGGACAGAAAAGAACTGGCGGTCCGTTTCCACGATACCGGCGACAACTGCGCCCAGTCCGTGGTGCTGGCCTTCGAAGACGTCTGGGGCGATCGTCACGACCGCAACACCGTGTTCCGCCTGATGGAACCCTTCGGCGCGGGTCTCGGCTCCCGCCATGGGACCTGCGGCGCGATCAGCGGCATGGCTGCCGTCCTGGGCATGCTGAATGCCGACGGCGATCCGGAACACCCATACACCAAGGCCCACTGCTACGAGCTGATTGCGGAGGCTTCCCGCCGGTTCGAGGAAGTGGTCACCGACACGATCTGCGAACGGATCAAAGAGGCGGAGGACCGGCCGGCCCTCTACCCTTGCCAGGGCTGCATCGAGCTCGCGGTAGAGATCCTGGAGAGCATGATCTAGCAACTTCATACAAAACAAAGAGAGGTGCCCTGCCTGCGGTCCGATCCGCTGCGAGGCACCTCTT
>CADCOV010000215.1 GCA_902803185.1 uncultured Eubacteriales bacterium | reverse complement strand
TTGTTCATCTTTGGCCTGCACATGGGGGTCAGGGGCGCGGCGATCGCCTCCGTGATCTCCCAGGCCCTGTCCGCATTCCTGGTGCTGCGATTCCTCTTCGGGAAGAGGGCGGTGCTGAAGCTGACCCGGCGGCACCTGACGAACCTGAGGCCGAAGCTGATCAAAGAGATCGTGACCTTAGGCGTCGCCGGGTTCATCCAGCAGGCGACGAACTGCGCGGTGCAGGCGGTCTGCAACATGACCCTCGCCGTCTGGGGTGGGGACATTTACATCGGCGTCATGACGATCCTGAACTCGGTCCGGGACATGATCTCCCTGCCGATCCACGGGATCACCGGCGGGTCCCAGCCGGTGCTGAGCTATAACTACGGCGCCAGGCTGCCGGAGCGGGTGAAGGCGGGGATCCGGTTCACCTCCGTTGCGGGCTTCGTCTATACGGCCGTGGCCTGGATCCTGATCCTGGTGTTCCCGCACGGGTTCCTCAGTATCTTCTCCTCGGATCAGGCCATCGTCGACGCGGGGCGGCTGCCGATCCTGATCTACTTCGCGGGGTTCATTTTCATGACCATGCAGTTCGCGGGGCAGTGCACCTTTGTTGCCCTGGGGAAATCGAAGCAGGCGGTGTTCTTCTCCCTGCTCCGCAAGGCCATCATCGTCATCCCGCTGACGCTCCTGCTGCCGCGGATCGGCGGCCTGGGCGTGCTGGGCGTGTTCCTGGCGGAACCGATCTCCAACCTGCTGGGCGGAGGCGCCTGCTTCCTGACCATGTTCTTTACCGTATACCGGAAGCTGTCTGAAGACAAGGAATAGCGCCGGAACGTAAACGATGTTTTTGATATAGTTAACGATGTTGTCGTGCGCCTTTGGAGGGCGGCCGGCATCGATGGAAGCACAGGAGAGGTGCATGATGCAGTACAGAAATGACCGATATGGAACACCGCTGTCCGCACTGGGATACGGATGCATGAGATTTACGAAGGGCGTCCGGGGCATCGATCTGGACAAAGCCGAGAAGGAGCTTTTGCTGGCCATCGAGGAGGGGGTCAACTACTTCGATACCGCCTACATCTATCCGGGCAGCGAGGAGGCCCTGGGCACCATCCTGGAACGGAACGGCCTCAGGGACAAGGTCAGCATCGCGACCAAGCTGCCCCAGTACCTGATCGGGAGCCGGGCCGCCATCGACCGCTACTTCGCGGAGCAGCTCAGGCGCCTGAAGACGGACCACGTGGAGTACTACCTGATGCACATGCTGACAGATGTGCCGGAGTGGGACAAGCTGGTGGCCCTGGGGATCGAGGACTGGATCCGGGAGAAGAAGGAGAGCGGCGAGATCCGCAACATCGGCTTCTCCTTGCACGGCAGCACGGAGATCTTTCTGGAGCTGCTGGACGCCTACGACTGGGACTTCTGCCAGGTCCAGTACAACTACAGCGACGAGAACACCCAGGCGGGCCGCAGGGGCGTGGAGTACGCCCACTCCAAGGGGATCCCGGTGGTCATCATGGAACCGCTCCGGGGCGGCAGGCTGGTGGACCTCCTTCCTGAGGAGGCGAAGAAGGCCATCGCGAAGCGGGGCGGCGGCAAGAGCCCGGCGGAGCTGGGCCTGCGCTGGCTCTGGGACCAGGAGGCGGTCACCGTCATCCTCTCCGGCATGAACTCGGAGGAGATGGTGCGGGAGAACTGCCGGGCCGCGTCGGAGGCGCTGCCGGGCTGCCTCACGGAGGAGGAGAGGACCCTCATCGAGGACGTGAAGGCCATCATCGCGAAGAAGGTCAAGGTGGGCTGCACCGGCTGCGGCTACTGCATGCCTTGCCCGAAGGGCGTGGATATCCCGGGGATCTTCAGCGGCTACAACACCATGTACACAGAAGGCAAGCGCTTCGGCCGGCATCAGTTCATGCAGGCGGTGGCCCTCCGCAAGGAACCGGGCTTCGCCACCCAGTGCATTGGCTGCGGCAAATGCGAGAAGCACTGCCCGCAGCACCTGCCGATCCGGCAGAAGCTGAAGGAGGCGGACCGGGCGCTCAGGCCTTTGCCGTATAAGATCGCCAGCGCCGTCGCCGGTAAGTTCCTCTACCGGAACGTGGGCGGGGCGAAGAAAATAGAGAAGGCGGATCGGTCATGACGAGAGAGAGAAGCAGCGGGAGACTGGGATGGCGGATCAAAAACGCTTTGGTCACCTTGCTGTTTTTCGCTTTGGTGGTCCTGGCGTTCCTGGCCTGGCAGGAGCTGCCGCCCTTTGATCACGCGGCGAAGGTGCCGGAGGGGTCCAGCTTCTCCGTCCGGTTCCTGGACGTGGGGCAGGGGGATGCGGCTTTGGTCCTCTGCGACGGCGAGGCGATGCTGATCGACGGCGGTCCGGCGGAGGCGTCGCAGAAGATCTACAGCACTTTGGAGCAGCAGGGGATCCGAACGCTCAAGCTGATCGTGAACTCCCATCCCCACGAGGACCACGTCGGCGGTCTGGCGGCTGCCCTGAACGTGGCGGAGGCGGAGACCGCGCTGTCACCGGTCACGGAATACGACGGCCGGGGGTTCCAAGCCTTCCTCCGCTATCTGGACGAGCAGGGGGTCGCCCTCACGGTCCCGAAGCCCGGCGACATTTACGAGCTGGGGAGCGCCGAGGTCGAGATCCTGGGGCCGGTCGCGGCACCGGATGACCCGGCGGACCTGAACAACGACTGCCTGATCGTACGGGTGACCTACGGGAAGACCTCCTTCCTCTTCACCGGCGACATGGAGAAGGAGGAGGAACAAAGCCTCCTGGACGCCGGCGTGAAGCTCAGGAGCACGGTGCTCAAGGTGGGCCACCACGGCAGCGGGAACGCCAGCTCGTACCCGTTCCTCAGGGAGGTGGATCCGGCCTATGCGGTGATCTCCGTCGGGGCGGGGAACGACTACGGCCATCCGATGGAGAGCGTGCTCACCCGCCTCACTGAGGTCGGGGCCTCCATCTACCGGACGGATCTCATGGGAGATATCCTTTGCGTCAGCGACGGGAAGGGTGTATCATGGACGGTGGAGAAGGAGGCGGACAGCGCCGCTCTTGAGACGCCGGGGGACATGACGAGAAACGCCGCGGCGCCCCTGGAGGTCCCGGAGGGCACGACCTACATCCTGAACACGAGATCCAAGGTCTTCCACGAGGTCTGGTGCCCCAGGGCAGCGGAGATCAGCGAGAAGAACCGGACCTATACACAGGCACCCAGAGAGACGGTGGCGGAAGGATACCGGCCCTGCGGCTACTGTGAACCATAGCGATATGACAACAGGAGGAAGAAGACGATGAAGAAGAGAGTACTTGCGGTTTTGCTCAGCCTGGCTTTGGCGGTGTCCATGCTCGGGATGACCGCCTGCGGCTCCAAGGAGGACAGCGGCGAGATCGAAAAGAACGAGGAGCCTGCGGAGGAACCGGCGGAGGAGCCGGAGGAGAGCGGTCCGACGGCGGCGGACTATCTCGCGAAGATCCCTCAGGACTCGATCGATGAACTGAAGAAAACCGTCTCCGAAATGGGTATGGAGATGGAGGTCCTCACCGAAGGGAACACTTTCATCTATGCCTATACCTATCAGGACGAGGTGGACGAAGCACAGACCGTGGCGGGGCTGGACCTGCAGCGCAGCGTGCTCGGAAGCAGCATGAAGGGCATCATGGAGGATATGATCTCCATGGGCATCAAAGACCCGATCGTCCGCTACGAGTACTATACGCAGGATGGGGACCTCATCTGGAGCGCGGACTTTACGGAGGCGGAGCTCACCGCTGAGGAAGTTGCCGATGCAGAGGCCGGAGAGGTGGATGACGATACGGCGATGACGATGGAGGAGTTCGTGAACTCCGAGACGATGCAGGCTCAGGCGGCGACAGTCAACGAGCAGCTGAAAGAAGAAGGCTTGCTCTTTGAAGTCAAGGCTGAAGGCAATAAGATGTTGAATTGCTATACGTTCACGGACGTCACGAAGGATCAGGTGGATCTGGAGGCCCTCGTGAAGAGTTTTGAGGAGCAGGAGGCTGAATATCAGGGACAGGCCGACACCCTGCTGTCGCTCCTGGTGCAGATGGGCATCAAGGACCCTTCTGTCGCTTTCCTCTTCTTAGACGCGAATGGCGAGGAGCTGTGGCGCTATGATACAGCGGAACACTGAAAACGGAAATAGAATGAGCGAATGGACAGCCCGGGCGGCTGTCCTCGCCGTTTTTTGCCTGAACGTCCAGTGCGCGCTGCAGTTCGTCCTGTGGCCCGGGCGATTCGCCGGGGCCTATGAGCTCAGCGGCGCCGCCGGCGAGGCGGCGGTGCGGGGGCTGGGCGTGGCTTTCCTGATGTGGAACGCCACCTACCCGCCGGTCATCGCGGCGCCGTCCCGCCACCGCGCCCTCTACCTGGTGGTGCTGGCGCAGCAGGCGATCGGGGTCTTGGGGGAGACGGGGATCCTTCTGTCGCTCCCGGAGGGGCACGGTATGCTGGCGGCGAGCCTCCTCAGGTTCATCGCCTTCGACGGTGGGGGACTGGTTTTGATGGCGGGAGCGTATCTGCTGCTGCGGCACGCGATCCGAGTGTGCGGCGGCAGGACTTGATCATGTCCTGCCAAAAAAACAGTTTTGACTGGCGAAAACCGACGGACAAGCAGGGTCTGTTCGTGTATAATAAACGAGTTAAAGGACTTTACGGACTGCCATTCACCGAAAAAGGAGGCATTCAATGGGAGGTTTCTTCGCATCAGCGCAGAACGAAGACTGCGTCTTTGACCTGTTCTTCGGGACGGATTATCATTCGCACCTGGGTACCAGAAGGGCCGGCATGGTCGTCTATGGGGAGGACGGCTTCAACCGGGCGATCCACAACATCGAGAACAGCCCGTTCCGGACCAAGTTCAACAACGACGTCAACGGCATGAAGGGCCACATGGGCATCGGCTGCATCAGCGACTACGAGCCTCAGCCTCTCATCATCCGTTCCCACCACGGCGCCTACGCCATCTCCACGGTGGGCAAGATCAACAACAGCGCTGACCTGGTGAAGAACATCCTGAACACCACCGGCCTCCACTTCATGGAGATGAGCGGCGGCGAGATCAACGCCACCGAGCTGGTGGCGGCTTTGATCAACCGCAAGGACAACCTGGTGGAGGGCATCCACTACGCCCAGGAGGTCATCGACGGCTCCATCACCATCCTTTTGATGACGCCGAAGGGCATCTACCTGGCCCGCGACAAGATGGGCCGCACGCCTGTGGTCATCGGCCGCAAGCCGGAGGGCTTCTGCGCCGCCTTCGAGCAGTACTCCTTCGTCAACATGGATTACGAGCTCTACAAGGAGCTGGGCCCGGGCGAGATCGCGGTCATGACCCCGAACGAGGTGGTGACCCTGATGGCGCCGGGCAAGGAGATGAAGGTCTGCACCTTCCTGTGGGTCTACTACGGCTATCCGCCATCGGCCTACGAAGGCGTCTCCGTCGAGGCCATGCGGAACCGCTGCGGCGGCATGCTGGCCAAGCGGGACAACATGACCAAAGACGACATCGACATCGTCGCCGGCGTCCCTGACTCCGGCATCGCCCACGCCATCGGCTACTCCAACGCCTCCGGCATCCCGTACGGCAGACCGTTCATCAAATACACCCCGACCTGGCCGCGTTCCTTCATGCCGACGATCCAGAGCAAGCGGGACTTCATCGCCAGGATGAAGCTGCTGCCGGTCCAGGAGAACATCAAAGGCAAGCGCATCCTGCTGATCGACGACTCCATCGTCCGGGGCACCCAGCTCAAGGAGAAGACGGAGTACCTCAGGGAAGCCGGCGCCAAGGAGGTCCACGTCAGGCCTGCCTGCCCGCCGATCCTCTACGGCTGCAAGTACCTGGGCTTCTCCCGGTCCACCAGCGACATGGAGCTCTTGGCCCGCCGCGTCATCTACGACCTGGAGGGCGACGTGGACGCGGAGACCCTGGCCGAATACGCGAACCCGGACACCCAGCGTTACGCCAACATGGTGGAGGAGATCCGCCGCAAGCAGGGCTACGATTCCCTGAAGTTCAACCGCCTGGACGACATGCTGGAAGCGGTGGGACTCCCGCCGGAGAACCTCTGCACCTACTGCTGGAATGGCCAGGAATAGACGAAAATGAGAAGATGAGAAGACCCCTTCCGGGATGGGAGGGGTCTTTTTATGTGTGCGGGGCGCGGAGGGGTCATGCCAGAAAAACGAATTTTGCCGATTTCTGCGCAGATTTTGATGGAAATCGCATTTTCGGGCATAGAAATTCGGATTATGTAAACCCAAACGACGAATATGACCGGGTTTGGTTAATTGAGATTCCTAGTGCACCTTTGTGGATTGTAAATGCCCATCCATAAGCTGACACTTCTA
>CADCOV010000214.1 GCA_902803185.1 uncultured Eubacteriales bacterium | reverse complement strand
GCCGCGGACGTGAAGGCCAAGCTGGGCGGCGGCACCATCGGCGTCATCTTCCCGATCCTCTCCCGCAACCGCTTCGCGATCTGCCTGCGCGGCATCGCCAAGGGCGCGAAGAAGGTCGTTTTGATGCTGAGCTATCCGTCCGACGAGGTGGGCAACGAACTGGTGAGCATCGATCTCATCGACGAGAAGGGCGTGGATCCGTTCACCGACTGCCTCTCCCTGGAGAAGTACCGGGAGCTCTTCGGCAAGATCGTCCACCCGTTCACCGGCGTGGACTACGTGGAATACTACGGGGATCTGATCCGCGAGTGCGGCGCAGAGGTGGAGATCATCTTCGCCAACAACCCGAGGGCCATCCTGAACTATACCGATACCGTCCTGACCTGCGACATCCACACCAGGGCCCGCACCAAGAGGATCCTCAAGGCCGCCGGGGCCAAGACCGTGGTGGGCCTGGACGAGATCCTGAACGCTCCGGTGAACGGCAGCGGCTATAACGAGAAGTATGGACTGCTGGGCTCCAACAAGTCCACCGAGGACAAGGTCAAGCTGTTCCCGAGAGAGGGACAGGGCCTGGTGGAGGAAATCAGCGCCAGACTCCTGGCTGCCACCGGCAAGCACATCGAGGTCATGGTCTACGGCGACGGCGCCTTCAAGGACCCGCAGGGCAAGATCTGGGAGCTGGCGGACCCGGTGGTCTCCCCGTTCCACACCGCAGGCCTCATCGGCACCCCGAACGAGCTGAAGCTCAAGTATCTGGCCGACAACGACTTCAAGGATCTCTCCGGCGACGCGCTGAAGGAGGCGATCTCCCAGAGCATCCGCACCAAGGACGCTGACCTGGTGGGCAATATGGCCTCCGAGGGCACGACCCCGCGCCAGCTGACCGACCTGATCGGCTCCCTCTGCGACCTGACCAGCGGCTCCGGCGACAAGGGCACCCCGGTGGTCCTCGTCCAGGGCTATTTCGACAACTATACCAACTGATGAGTTTTGATGATCCCGGCTAAGGGTTGCTTTTGTGCGGCCTCGGCCGGGATCTTTTTTCACGGAGAACTCCCATGAGCGCGATCATCATCACCGTCATCCTCGTTACCGCTGCGATCTTCTTCGCGATGATCATCAATCTGGCATCCAAATCCAAGCTGTCCTCCAACGTGATGGGCGCAGCGATCGCTGTCGCCGTCGTCGGAGGTCTTTTGATATACGGATACGGATACGCTTTGCTGGAGAGCAACCCGCTCCTGGCGATCCTGCAGGCGGTGATCGCGGTCTGCAGGATGTTCGTCGGCGTCAACAACTTCTCGGTGGTGGCGGGGACGCCGCTGTTCGCGGGCACCGCGATGAAGGCTTTGTTCTGGCTGGTCCACCTGCTGGCTCTCTACGCCACCGCCAGCGCGGCCATCACGACCATCGGCGCCCGGGCGGTGAAGCGGCTCCGGCTGTATCTGATCAGGCGGGGGGATCTGGCCATCGTCTACGGCTGCAACGCCGAGTCCCTGGCCTTCGCGTCCGCACTGGCGGCGCAGGACAAAAGGCGCTCCATCGTCTTCGTGGACGACGCGCCGACGGCGCCGGCGGAGGGCGTTCTGGACACCCTGGGCAGCCTGCTGCGGGCTGATGGGGACGCGATGCATCCGAACGGGAAATTTTTGAGCTCCATCGGGGTGGGCAGCGGCAGCACCCGCAAGATCGCCCTGTACGCGATGAAGCCGGACTGGGAGCTGAACCTGCGCTACGCTTCGGACCTCAGGGACGCCCTCAAGGCGGCGGAGATCGCGCCGGCGAACACCTGTCTCACCATCCGGGGCGCGGACGACGAGACCGGCGGGGCCCTGCAGAGCCTGGGGGACCGCTACGGCTACGGCAGCGTCCTCTCCTTCCGGGAGAGCGACCTGGCTGCCCGGCTCCTCATGCAGAAGTATCCGCCTTGCGGCACCATCTCCTTCCATGAGGACGGCACCGCGGCGGAGGATTTCGACGCCCTGGTGGTGGGCTTCGGCCAGACCGGCCAGGCGGTGCTCAAGCACCTCATCATGAACGGCCAGTTCGAAGGCAGCGAGTTCCACGCCGCGGTCTTCGCGTCGGATTACCGCTTTGCCGGCGGCCTGTTCGGCCTGGAGGCCCGGGCGATGCTGGAGGGTGTGGACTTCCACGAGAGCGACGGCCGCAGCGCCGAGATGGTGGACTACCTGCTGGAGAACCGGAAGAAGCTGCGTTATATCGTCGTCGCCACCGGCAGCGACCGCATCAACAACGAGATCGTCGACGAGTTCCGCCACCTTCTCAGGCGGATCCGCTGCAAGGCGGCCCTCTACACCTGCTCCCGCACCGGGATCAAATACTACAGCATCGACGGCAGCCTGCCTGAGCTCCACAAGATCTTCGTGCCGGAGCTGCTGTCCGAATCCTCTGTGGACCGGATGGCGATGGCGCTGAACCACATCTATAACCTGGACGCCGGCCGGACGCCGGAGGAGGACTGGGCCCTCTGCGACCCGTTCAGCCGCCTCAGCAGCCGGGCGTCTGCGGACTATATCCCGGCCCTGCTGGCCGCCTCCCACAAGACGGCGGACTGGGTCAGGGAGAACGAATGGAAGCCGGAGGGCGCCCTCCTGGAGAACCTGGGGCGGAGCGAGCACCGCAGATGGTGCGCCTTCCACCTGGCGAACGGCTTCCGCCCGATGACGGACGAGGAGTTCGAGGAGCGGGCGGCCCTCTGGAGAGAAAAGGCGGCGGCGGGGGACACCTCCTTCCGCATCCTCAAGGACATG
>CADCOV010000213.1 GCA_902803185.1 uncultured Eubacteriales bacterium | reverse complement strand
CTTGTCCGCGCCGATGTCCAGAGTGCGGATGACGACCTCCTTGCCGCCCATGTCGGAGAGAACCTTCTTGTAGGCCTCAAACTGGTAGTCCTCAGAGGGATAGTCGTCACAGCCCAGATACAGGAACTCAGAGCGGAACAGGCCGATGCCGCCGCCGTCGTTCTCCAGGACGGTGTGCACGTCCTCCGGATTGCCGATGTTGCAGTAGATGCGGATGGTCTTGCCGTCCTTTGTCACGTTCTCCTTACCCTTGAGCTGGTCCAGCAGCGCCTTCTGCTTGAGCTGCTCTTCCCGCTTCTTGAGCAGGATGGCCCGGGTGGCGTCATCCGGCTCAATGACCACGTTGCCCGTGCCGCCGTCCAGGAAGACCTCCCGGCCCTCATGCTCCGGCTTGAGGGCGTCGCCCACGCCGATGATGGCGGGGATGCCCATGGTGCGGGCCAGAATGGCGGTGTGGCTGGAGCCGGAGCCTCCGGCGGTGACGAAGCCCAGGATCTTGGACTTGTCCAGCTGCACGGTCTCGCTGGGGGCCAGATCATCGGCTGCCAGGATCACGGGCACCGGGGAGTCGATGCCGCCCTGGACCACACCGGAGAGGATCCCGACGATGCGGCCGGAGATGTCCTTCACATCCGCTGCGCGGGCCTGCATGTAGCTGTCGTCCATGGCGGCAAAGGCAGCAGCAAAGTCCACACCCGTGTCGGTGACAGCGGCCTCCGCGTTCTGGCCCTCCTCCTTGATGAGAGCCTCGATGGCCTCCTCGTAGTCCGGATCCTCGGCCATCATCTGATGGGTCTCGAAGAGCATGGCCGCGTCGTCGCCGGCCTCTTCCCGCGCCTTTTCGGCAAGCTCACCCAGCTGCTCGATGGCCTTCTCCTGAGCGGCCTTGAAGCGCGCCCACTCCGCCTCCTTGTCCTCTACGGTGTAACGCCGCAGGGTGGCCGAAGCGCGCTGATAGAAATAAAGGGGTCCATAGGCGACGCCGATGGACGCGCCCTTGCCCTGAATGGTGATCATGAATACGCCTCCTTATCACGAAAAAAGAACGGTCCCCGCTCCGGCGGGGCGGGGACCGGTTTGTCATTTACAGGTTCTCGTTGAAGAACGCCTTCATCTTCTCCGCGGCAGCGGCTTCGTCGCCGCCCTCGATGCCGATGGTGAGCGTATGGCCGCATTTGATGCCCATGGACATGACCTTCATGAGCTGCGAAGCCTTGACCGTGTTGCCATCTTTGCTGATGGTCACAACGGTTTCGCCCAGCGCTTTGGCTTCCTTGGCCAGCATGCCGGCAGGACGGGCGTGAATACCCAGCGGATCCTTGATGGTGTAAGTAAACTCAATCATTGTATGTTCCTCCTAAAAAATGTAATGGAATCGGCAAAACGCCGGTTTTTCTGCTTACAGGCCGCAGTGCAGGTCCTCCAGATCATCGGAGTTGGTGAGCAGCACCACCACCGTGTCGGAGTAGCCGGCCTTCTGGATCTTGTCGCGGTCAAAGGACAAAAGCTTCTGTCCCGCCTTGACCTCGTCGCCGTCGGAGACAAAGGCCTCGAAGCCGTCGCCCTGCATGTTGACGGTGTTCACGCCAACGTGGATCAGCAGCTCCATGCCATTTGCCTCCAGGGTAACAGCGTGCTTGGTGTCAAAGACGGAGGTCACAGTGCCGTCGAAGGGGGCGCGGACGATGCCCTCGGTGGGCTCAATGCCGACGCCGTCGCCCAGAATGCCCTGGGCAAAGGTCTCGTCGGGGATGTCCTCCCGGGCAATGACCTTGCCGGCGGTGGGCTGCTGCAGCTCACCGGCGGAGCAGCGGATGACCACAGGCGCGCTCGCCGCAGGCTCCTCAGCGGGGGCTTCCTCGGCTTTTTCCGGAGCGTCCTCTTTCCAGATGAAGAAGGTCAGCACGCAGGCGACGCCGCCGGCGATGACCAGCTCCAGCAGGTACAGGGGGATGTTGTTGACCGCGGGGATGGCGGGGATGCCGGTGACGCCGTAGACGGGCGCGCCCAGCTTGAAGATGGCGCCGAACAGGGCACCGACAGCGCCGCCGATAACGCCGCAGATGAAGGGTTTCATGAAGCGGAAGTTGATACCGAAGATGGCAGGCTCCGTGATGCCCAGGGATGCAGAGAG
>CADCOV010000212.1 GCA_902803185.1 uncultured Eubacteriales bacterium | reverse complement strand
GGCCGCCCTTCCCGGGCAGCCCCTCTTTTGTTTTGCGCTAGTGCAGGTATTCCCTGTCGTAGTCCAGGGTCTTCTTGGTTTTGTTCTCCGTCTCCTCCCTGCAGTAGGAGAGGACCTGGTCGGTCACCGCTGCGCACTTGTCCCACTCCTCGGTCACGGCCGCGCTGTGGGTCGTGTCGATGCTGCAGTGGGCGGTGAGATAGTCGCCCATGTAGCGGGTGAACTTCTCTGTGCCGAAGACGTTCACGTGGCCGTCGTTGTAGAAGTCGTGGGAATAGTCCAGGCCCACGGCCTCCGGATCCTCCCACGGATCCAGGTAGGTGTAGCCGTATTCGGCGATCAAAGCCTTCGCCTGCTCCAGGCTCTCCGTGCTCTTCAGGTGGACGTACTCCGGGAACCTGGCGAAGATCACGTTCTCCAGACCCTCTTCCTTACAGAGCTCCAGGACCAGCTTCAGCTCCTCCATCCCCCGGTCCGAGATCGGGAACTCCGTGATCTTGGCGTCCCCGGTGTAGATGTTGGTCTTGGTGCAGTAGCCCTTGGTGAGGGAGTAGCCCCTGCGCCAGATGGCGAACTTCTCCTTGGCCGCCTCCACGCAGCGCTTCAGGGCGATCCAGTTGCCGTGGTACTTGAGGAAGGAATCCTCGTAGAACGCCTGCTCCTCCTCCGGCACCGCCTCCTTGATGGTGAGGGCCCGGTTCTCCGTGTTCGGGATGGAGTCGATCCAACGGCGGAGATGGGCTTCGTCCAGCATCTCCTCCTCGGTATAGGCGAAGCACCAGAGGTCGATGACGATGGCCTGCGGGTCCTGAAGGCGCTCCACCTCCCGGATCGCGGACCGGATGACGACCCCCGGCATGGAGTCCGTGGCCAGGGCGTAGGAGGTGAACCCCTGCTGCTCGTAGGCCAGCGGCGCGTACCAGCTGGTGTAGACGTTGCTGCTGCCGATCAAAACCACGTCCAGCGTGTTCTCAGGCTCCTGCTCCATGGCGAAGACCCTGACGTTGTTGCGGGCGCTCGGCACCTGGAGGAACCAGGCCGCGCCTCTGTATAACAGGAAGGCCACCAGGCAGAAGGCGACGATCCTGATCCAATGCTTTCTTTCCATGGCCACCTCCTAATACTGCATGTAGACGAACTCATTGGCGGAGATGCCAGGTCCGTACATGCCGAGGATGATCACGGAGAAGAGCAGCCCTAAGGTCACCAGCCACTGGAACCAGATCCCCTGCTTGTCCAGGGTCTCCCGGACCTGGTGGCCGCTCCTGACCTGATAGAGGGACACGCAGAACATGGCGACGACGCCCGCGGCCATGATCATCCAGTCCGTCTTCTCAAGGCCCAGGGCCGCCACCGCGGCACGGCTGAAATCGCCGCCCGGCAGCGGGTCCGTCAGGCATTTTTTGATCATGACGAGGGAGTCCTTGAGGCCGTCCGCGATGTCGAAGACGTCGGCGATCAGGATCAGGATGAAGGTCCTGACCATCTGGAACAGCCGGTAGCTGAAGGTGGTATAGCGCACCTTGAGCTTCTCCTTGAGGTACACGAACACCGGCTCGAGCAGCGTGGACAGAAAGACGATCCCGCCCATGTAGATGCCGAAGCCCGCGTACTGCCAGCTGGCCCCGTGCCACATGCCGATCGCCATGAAGGTGATCAGCGTGGCGATGCCGCCCGGCACCACCCGCGCCAGGTGGTGCCCCACCTTGCCCTTGCTGTGGGCGCTCATCCAGCGCCCCAGACGCAGCAGCGGCTTGGAGACCGCCAGCGGATAGAACAGATAGGTCAGCAGCCAGTGGCCCAGGGTGGCGTGCCACCTGCGCCAGAACTCCGAGACGCTCTTGGAGAAATACGGCTGGATGAAGTTCTTCGCCATGTCGATGCCCAGCATCTCGGCGACGCCCCGGGAGATGTTGATGCCTCCGGCGAAGTCGGCGTAGAGCTGGATCGAATAGATGAGGACCGCCAGCAGGTTCCAGAACCCGCTGAGCTCCGTCTTCTGCTCCAGGATCGCCCGGAGCGGCACGATGGCCCTGTCCGCCACCACCATCTTGGTGAAGAGGCCCCACAGGATCAGCTGGAAGCCGAACTTCAGGTTCTGGTAGTTGATCTTATGGCCTTCGTAGAGCTGATGGGCCAGGTCGTCGTAGATGCCGATCGGTCCCTGGATGATCTGCGGGAAGAAGGAGGCGAACAAAGCGAACTTGCCCAGGTTCCTCTGGGCCGGCGTCTTCTCCCAGTAGACGTCGATGAGGTAGCCCATGGTCTGGAAGGTGTAGAAGCTGATGCCCAGCGGCAGGAGCAGCTTGATCAGCGGCGGCTCGGTGTGGGTCACGTCGCCGATGAAGGAGGCCAGCCAGTTGTAGTATTTCAGGGCCGCCAGGATCCCGAAGTTGAACAGCAGGACAGCCACCAGGATCCCCTTCTTGCGGGAGGCGGTGCCGTTCTTGAAGGCTTTCTTCTCCTCTTTGCTCCACTCAGCCTTGTGCTCCTTCTGGATCGCCTTGCGCTTCGCCGCCATGTCCTCCATCCAGATCGCGCCGCCGTAGGTGGAGGCGATGGTGACGAGGAGGAACGGCATGTAGCGCAGGCTCACGATCCCGTAGAACGCAAAACTCGCCGCCAGCAAAACCCACCAGCGGCGTTCCAGGGGGAACAGGTAATAGAGCACCAGCACCCCCAGCACGAATCCGAAAAACGATAATGATGTCAGAGTCATGTCCTATCCCCGTATCAGTCCTCAGAGAGCCTCTGGATCATCGCCCACATCGCCTCGGCGCTGTTGAAGTTCGCCGGGATGATCTGGGAAGCCGGGACGGAGACGTCGAATTCGTCGTCCAGCATCGCGACGATCTGGATGATATCGAAGGAGTTCAGCTTCTTGCTGTCGACCAGCGCGGTCTCGTGGGCAAAATCCACGCCGCCTTTGATCTCTTCGAGCTGCTTGATGAGTTCTTCCATAATCGATTGATTCCTTTCTTATCCTTTTTGTGATATACGGAGCGGCCTCAGGCCGTTTACAGTCTTCCGGTCCCGATGTAGTACGGGACGATCCAGAGCACGATCAGGATCGCGGCGAAGAGCACGCCGATCCCCATCGCGATCCTCGTGTAGCTGAGGGTCTTTTTGATCTCCGCCGGGTCTCTTTCG
>CADCOV010000211.1 GCA_902803185.1 uncultured Eubacteriales bacterium | reverse complement strand
GCATGTAGAGCCCCAGGGCGATGGACGAAAAGAACACCCGCCCGAAGGTGATGGCGATGGCCGGCAGATCCACCCAGTTGGCGAAGAGCCCCGCAAACCCGAAGAGCAGCACGGCGATATTCACATAGAGAAAAGCTCGTTTTTGCATGTCTGACCCAGCCGGCGGCCCCTGCCGCCGGTCCCCTATGGTATTTTTATACAACAAAAAGAGCGGCAGGTCTACCCTTCCCGGGCAGGCCTGCCGTTCTTCAGTTTGACTTTGGAAAATGGATGACCATTTTTTGCTTTGTTACTCGACGTTGGCCGCCAGGGCGCAGAGCATTTTGACGCCGTTCGCGAGGCCGGTCTCGTCGATGTCGAACCGCGGGTTGTGGGCTTTCACGCAGAAGCCCTTCTCCGGATTGCCGGTCCCGAGGGACAGATAGCAGGCCGGGAAGCGGCGGCAGAAGTAGGTGAAGTCCTCCGCCCCCATCGTCGGGGTCTCGATCTCCACGTAGTTCTCCTCGCCGACGGTCTCCTTCGCGATGCGGACCGCGTAGTCCGTCGCGGCGTCATCGTTCACCAGGACCGGGAGGCCTCTGGTGATGTCCAGCTTGTACTGCGCGTCCCAGCCGAGGCAGAGCCCCTCCGCGATCTGCTTCACGTGCTGCAGGATGAGGTCTCTGGTCCCCTCACGCTGGCAGCGGATCGAAGCGGTGAGCGTGCAGGTCTCCGGCACCACATTGTTCGCCGTCCCCGCATGGAACGTCCCGATGGCGCAGACCGCGTTGTCGAACGGATCCATCCGCCTGGACATGAAGCTCTCCATCTCAGTCACGAAGTGGGCGCCCAGAGAAAGGGCGTCGATGTTCTCGTGAGGCTGCGCGCAGTGTCCGCCGCTGCCGATGAAGGTCAGGGTGAAGACGTCCGTCGACGCGTACATCGAGCCGTGCCGGGTCCCGACCTTCCCCACAGGGAGCGGGTTCTGGACGTGCTGTCCGAACATGACCCGGACCTTTTCCGTCAGGCCCAGCTCGTCCATGTCCTTCAGCATCTCGGCGGCGCCGCTGATGATCGGACCCTCCTCCGACGGCTGGAACACCAGCAGGACGTCGTAAGGCAGGACCTCCGCGTTCTGCGAGAGGATCTTCGCTGCACTCAGCAGCATCGCCGCGTGGGCGTCGTGCCCGCAGGCGTGCATCTTCCCCTCATACTGGGAACGGTACGGGACGTCGTTCTCCTCCGTGATCGGAAGGGCGTCGATGTCCGCTCTGAGTCCCACGAACTGGCTGTGATCCCTGCCCGGGATCTTTGCCAGCACGCCGGTCTTGCTCGGGATGACCTCGATCTTGAGCGCGGCGAGCTTTTCTTTGATGTACTCTTCCGTCTCCTGGGTGTAGATCC
Organism: uncultured Eubacteriales bacterium; assembly: GCA_902803185.1. Lineage (GTDB taxonomy): Bacteria > Bacillota > Clostridia > Peptostreptococcales > Anaerovoracaceae > Eubacterium_B. The sequence continues at coordinate 636 of CADCOV010000211.1, read as the reverse complement.
CGACGCCCGGGTGCATGTGGATGTCCCGGCGCATCGCGACGGTCTCATCAAAGACCCCATCCTTCAGCGCCTGTTCCACGATACCTTGAAATTTGTGATTGTATTCCCCCATAGCAATACTCTGTCTCCGTCTTATCATGTAAAGATCAATTGTAGCCGATCGCGACGGCGATCTCCAGGAAGATGACCTGGACGATGAAGCAGAGGCCGTAGAACGGCAGCAGCCACTTGTAGTACTTGCTGAGCGGGATCTTGGCCATCGCGCAGGCGATCACCATGAAGCCCGTCGGCCAGAGCAGGTTGGAGAAACCGTCGCCGAACTGGAAGGCCAGGACGGCGATCTGACGGTTCATGCCGATGATGTCCGCGATCGGGGTCATGATCGGCATAGCCACCGCCGCCTGTCCGGATCCGGATGGGATCAGGAAGTTCAGGATGGTCTGGAAAATCAGCATGCCGATGGAGCTGATGTAGAGGGACAGGCCGTCCAGCAGGCTGACGCAGGCGTGGATCACGGTGTGGATGACGTTGCCGGCGGTCAGGACGCTGAGGACGGATCTGCCGATGCCGACGATCAGAGCGGAGAACACGCCCTTGGAGAGGCCGTCGATCAAAACCTTCGCGGTGTAGTTCGGG
>CADCOV010000210.1 GCA_902803185.1 uncultured Eubacteriales bacterium | reverse complement strand
GATCCGGTCCGCCAGGGTGGATTTGCCGTGGTCGATGTGGGCGATGATGCTGAAATTCCTGATATATTTCGCGTACTCGTTGTTTGCTATATGATCCTCTATCCGTGTGCTCTCCGCCCGCCTCTCCGGCGGGTGTGCATACATAGTTATTGTACCGCAAAACGGCGGCGGGTTCAACCTGCGATGCGGCGGCACAGAAAAAGCCCCGACCTTGCGGGCGGGGCCTTCGGCGTGTCGTCTGTGATGCGGATCACTCCATCGGGTAGGTGGCGGTGTAGAGTTCCTTCCCTGCGCCTTCCACGTAGACCAGGACGACCTGGATGCCGGTGAGGCCGGTCTCCTCCTCCAGGGAGGCGGCGAGGTCGTTGAAGGTGGCCTTCTGTTCCGCCAGGGACGCCTCGAGCGCCTTGTGCATCTCCTCGATCTCGTTGTCCTTCAGGGTCTCCGTATAGGAGAACTTGTATGTGATGGTGTTCTTCTCGATCGTGATCTCGAGATCGCTGGCCTCAGCGGTCTCTTCGATCTGGGCCTTCATCTCCTCGTTGGCTTCGACGTATTCCTCCAGGTTGGTCGGGTTCTTCTGCTCCACGGAGCAGCCCGCCATCGCCAGCATGGAGAGCGCGAGGACCGCGATCAAAAGCACAGCTGTCATCTTCTTCATGGTTCTTATCCTCCATATCCAATCGAAACTATTCTATAAAATGATATCTCACCGATATGGCTCTTGTCAACCGTTTCAACAAGGTACCCGTATATCGTTTTATCGTCACCGACGCTGAAATATCAAAAAACTTTTGACAAATCCTTCGAGTTGTGCTACGATAACCAAAACGATTCTTAAATTTTCTTAAGAATGCGTTCCGAACAGGGTAAGAAAAATGACCAAGAAAATCAAGATCAGAGCCATCCTGGTGGCCGTCCTGGTCCTGCTGATCGCCGGGTGTTTCACCCTGCCGAAGCTGCTGGACCGCGAGGCGCCCGCACAGGAAGCTGTCAAGGGCGAATCCCTTCTCTCGCTCAGCACCGCAGCTGAAGCCGTGCAGAAGAACGCCACCGGCAGCACCGCCGCTCTGAAGACGAGCGAGAATAAGAAGGCCGACGCGGACGAAGCGGGCGATACGGACACCGCCAAGGACGACAAGTCCTCCGAGGCGGACGACGAGGCCGATGCCGACGAGGAGGATGACAAGGACGATAAGAAAGAGGAAGACAAGAAGCCTGTCCTCGTGAGCGTCCCGGTCATCGCCGACGGCGAGACCATCGTCATCGAGACCGAGCCTGTGACCGTCGCCGAAGTCCTGGACATGGCAGGCGTCACCATGGACGACGATGACATCATCGACATCGACTTAGACCACGTGGTCAGCGAGGGCGACGAGATCATCATCACCCGGGTGGACGTGGAGAACACGGAAGAGAGCGTCTACCTGGAGTACGAGACCGTCTACCAGAAGGACACCAGCCTGGATCCTGGCGATTCCCAGGTGATCCAGGAGGGCGAGTACGGCCTCGCCACCTACTGCTACGAGGTCGTCTATTACGACGGCGTGGAGGTGGCCCGCTACACCACGGACACCGTCGTCGAGCAGGACCCGGTGGACGAGATCATCGCCTACGCGCCGGAAGCGGTGGCTGAGCAGCCGGTGGACGGCGCACCGACGGACTACAAGGAAGTCCTCACCTGCACCGCCTACTCCTACAGCGCCCCTAAGGGCTCCCGCGGGGCCTACGGCGGCCTGTGCACCTTCGGCACATGCGCGGTGGATCCGAACGTGATCCCGCTGGGCACCCGGCTCTACATCGAAGGCTACGGCTACGCGGTGGCCAACGACACCGGCGGCTCCATCATCGGCAACACTGTCGACGTCTTCTTCGAGACCTTCGACGAGTGCTACACCTGGGGCGCCAGGACCGTCAAGGTCTACGTCCTCGGCTAAACGAACAAAAAGAAACCACCTGCAGCGTCTTTTACGGACGCCGGCAGGTGGTTTTTTCATGTCTAGTTTCAGCCGTTCACCGCGGCCTGCAGCACGCTGTTCGCCAGCGGGGCCGCCGTGTACAGCGCCTCCCCCGCATCCTCGATGCAGACCACGAAGGCGTACGGGTGGTCTTTGTCCTTCAGGAAGCCGGCGAACCAGGCGGTCGGATCGTGGCCGGCCACCTCGGCGGTACCGGTCTTGGCGTAGATGTCGAGGCCCGGGAAGTTGGACTCACCGTAGCTCTCCACCACGTCCTGCTTCATCATCTCCTGCAGCTTCTTCGCCGTGGCGTCCTCGATCATCCGGTCCGTGGTGTCCGGCAGGGAGATCGCGGTGTGCAGGAGCTTCGGCACCGCCGCCTTGCCGCCTGAGGCGATGGCGCCCATGTAGACCATCATGGAGCACGGATTGACCATGTCGTGGTACTGGCCGATGCCCGCCCAGTCCAGGTTCAAAGCCACGTCCGACGGGAACTCGAAGGAGCCCGCCGCGTTGCTGACGCCGTCGATGTCGTAGCGGGTGGTGAGGCCCAGCTTATCCACGTAGGCCTTCATGTTGGCCGCCCCCACCCTTTCCGTCAGCACGGAGAAGGCGCCGTTGCAGGAGGAGGCCAGCGCGCCAGGGAAGTCCACGGTCCCGTGGGCGTAGGCGCAGTTCAGATCCTCGCCGTTCACCTCCCGGGTGCCGCTGCACTCGTAGACGAAGCTGTCGTAATCTGAGGTGGTCTCGATGACGGCGGCGGAGGTCACGGTCTTGAAGATGGAGCCCGGCACGAAGGTCCCGGAGAGGAACCGGTCGATGTAGACGCCGGAGGTGTCGTCCTCCGCCAGGTCCGGCTCCACCAGGACCGGGTCAAAGCTCGGCCAGCTGACCTTGCAGAGGATCTCGCCTGTCTTGTAGTTGTAGATGCCGACGCAGCCCGCCTTGTACTGGCTCAGTCCCTCGTAGGCAGTCTTGCACACCTCCGCGTCCAGGGTCAGTGTGATGTCCTCGTTCTTCCCGCTCATCTTGTAGGTGCCGGTCACCAGGTTGTAGCCGATGAGCTTGTCCCGGAAGACGTTCTGGGCGGAGGTGGCCACGTTGCCTTTGACGTCCCCCACCGTGTGCATGGTGGCGATCCTTATGCCCTCGTCGTCGTTGTAGTTGATGGAGCCGCCGCCGTTCTCGGAGAGCAGGACGCCGTTCACGTCGTAGATGGCGCCGCTGGCGAGGACGCCGCCGTTGTACACCGCCTGGTTGCCGTAGAAAGTGGCCCACTCGGCGCCGTAGGAGACGTAGCGGACGACGAACAGGAAGAGGCCCGCCAGCAGCACCGCCGCCAGGGTCATGCAGATGATCGCCCTTCGTTCCAGTCTACGCATGAGGCACCTCCCTTCCGATGAGTTCCAGATCCTCGAAGCTCCTGATCTCCTGATCCGGTTCCTGCTCGGACTCGGTCAGCTTCCGGAGCTCCTCCTCGTCCTCCTCCCCGCCGTCCTCCGGCGGAAGATCGGCGAGATCCTTGTCTTTGCTCGCCACCGCGATGCTGGCGTTCAGCCTGGTGTCCGCGGCCTTCAGGAAGGCCAGCATGCCCCAGGAGGACACCATGCTGGTTCCGCCGCTGGACAGGAACGGGAAGGTCACGCCGGTCAGCGGGAACAGGTCGACGGAGCCGAAGACGTTCAGCATGGTCTGGAACAGGAACAGCGACATGGCGGAGCAGGCCGCGATGGTGTAGTAGGTCGAGCGGCCGGCCCAGATGGACCGCACCGCGAAGATGGACAGCGTGATGATGCACAGCACCGCGAGGACCGCGATGATGAGGCCCCACTCTTCGGCGACGAAGCCGAAGACCAGGTCCGTCTCAGAGGCGGCGATGTTCTTCAGCCAGCCGCCGCCGGCCCCCACGCCGACGAGGCCGCCGCTGGCCGCCGCGGACATGGTCCGGGTCTGCTGATAGCCCAGGCCGTCCGCGTAGCTCCACACGTCGCCCCAGGCGTCGAACCGGGCGGCGATGTAGGATTTGAAGCGGAGGACCATGAGACCGCCGATGAAGGCGACACCCACCACCAGGATCAGCTTGGTGAAGTCCCCGTTCCGCAGGAAGGAGATCACCAGGAAGGAGACGAAGAAGATCATCGCCGTGCCGAAGTCCCCCATCAGGGCCAGGCAGACGAAGCAGAAGCCGGAGAAGATCATGAAGATCAAAGTGCTCCGCTTCTCCATCAGCTCGTCCAGGGAGGCGGCGCCCACCCAGATGTAGGCCAGCTTGACGATCTCCGACGGCTGGAAGGTGATGCCACCGATCTGGATCCAGTTGGCGGCGCCGTACTGCACGGTGCCCGCCACCAGGTTGAAGATCAAAAGGGCTGCCGACGCGGCGTACATGAAGATCCGCAGGGCTTTGGTGCGTTTCAGGTTCCTCAAGACCGCGCACATCGTGACGAAGAGCAGCACGCCCATCACGACGGCGATGAACTGCTTCAGGGTGCTCCACGGGAACTTGCTCGAAGTCACCGCCAGGCTCAGGGTCGCCAGGAAGAAGGCGATGATCTCCATCTCGAAGCCCCTGCGCTTCATGGCCCGCAGGGTCAGGACGTAGGCCCACATCAAAAGGATGATCCCCAGGAAGGAGATGGTGACGCCGGTCACGTAATCCTCCCCCAGGGAGATGCGCAGCTGCACCATGGTCAGGACCTGGAACAGGGTCAGCGCCGCCAGGGTGCTCCACGGGGACTTCAGGAAGGTCTCCTGCTCCCGCATGGTTTTGTTGTTCCGGCGCTCCTCCAGGCTGATCGGGAACAGGGTGCAGACGCTGCTGCCCACCTCGATGGTGTCCCCCGGCTCGATCAGGACGCTGGTGCCGCTCGGGACGATCTCCCCGTTCACCGCGCTGCCGTTGCTGGACGCCAGGTCCATGTAGCGCCAGCGGCCCTTGTCGTCCCGGCTCAGGGTGCCGTGGCTGCGGGAGACCGCCGGGTCCTTGACCACCAGGTCGCTGCTCCTGGAGCGGCCGATGGAATTCTCCCAGTGGGTGATCGGGTAGTTGATCTTGTCGTTCACGTTGAAATACGCCCAGACCTCCGACGGACTGCTGCTCCCCAGCAGTGAAGCGATCGTCTTGATGAGGATAAAAAGGGCGAGCAAAATGAACACCCAGCGCACGACGGCCGTGTAGGCCAGGCCGCTCCCCGCCGGGAGGTTCGCCAGCTCCGTGATCCACTCCGGGATCGAGCTGAAAAACGCTTTGATTGCAGAGATCACGTTCTCCACTTAAGCTCCTCTTTCTCCAATGCTTATGATCTATGTGCCGGACCGTCCGCGTCCCCGCCCCGGCCCAAAAGTATCTCTTAAAAATCCATCCTTCGGATGAAGGCTTCCGCGAAGAAGGGTTCCTCCGCCGCGGTCACCTCTGTGGCCTTCTGCCGGATCCCGGCGAGCCGCTCCTCCGTCAGCTCTCCCCTTGCGAAGGCCTCCGCCGCCGCAAGGGAGGTGTTCCCCGGCTGCAGGATCCTGTCCCCGTACAGCGGGTCCACGAGGCCGATCCCCGTGACCTCCGCCGGATCCAGGTGTGCCCCGAACCCGCCGGCCAGATAGACGGTCTCCACCGCCTCCGCAGGGATGCCGCTCTTATGAAGCAGGAGCTCCGCCCCCGCCCGGACCGCCGCCTTGGCGGTCTGCACGCTCCGAACGTCCTCCTGGGTGAAGAAGATCCCCGGTGCCAGCGGATACCCCTCCTCGAAGAATTCCTCCGCGAGAAGGCCATTTTTGGCCACGAGGCCGTTCCTCAGGAGCTCGCTCACCGCGGAGACGACGCCGCTGCCGCAGAGGCCCTTCGCCTCTCCGCCGCCGATGGTCCGGCAGGCCGCGTGCATGCCCGCGATCTGGACCCCGGTCACCGCGCCTTCCGCCGCCGCCATGCCGCAGCGGATGCCTGCGCCCTCCAGGGCCGGGCCCGCCGCCGCCGAGGTGACATAGATTGCCTCCGGCGTGCAGAGCGCGATCTCGCTGTTGGTGCCGCAGTCGAGGAAGAGCACCGGATGCTCTGTCCGGTCCAGTCCCAGCACGGCGATCCCGCCCAGCAGGTCCGCCCCGGTGAAGGGGCCGATCCCCGGGAGCAGGGTCTCCCCCTCCGCCGTCCGCAGGATCCCGGTGTCCGCCCGGTAGGGTGCCCGGGCCAGTCCCGCGGTCTCCCGCCCCGCGTAGAGGGCGAGCATGGCCGTGTTGCCGCAGAGATACGTCGAAAGTGCCGTGTCCTCCGCCAGGCCTGCCGTCCCGAGGCACTGCGCCCTGAGCCGGGCGACGTCCGCCCGCGCCAGCTCCCGGAGCTCCTCCGCCCGTCCGGCGAGGGCCGCCTCGATCCGGGAGACCACGTCCGCGCCGTAGACTCGCTGGCCGCTGCCGCAGCCCGCCCGGGCGATCCGCCTTCCGCTTCCGTCCAGAAGGGACGCAGCGACGGTGGTGGTGCCCAGGTCCACGCAGAAGGCGTAAGGGCCGCTCCCGGCGCCTGCGCCCTCCGGCGCGCCGCCGAGCTCCACGGCGAGAGGGTCCTCCTCCGGGACCAGGACGGTCATGTCCCGCTCCGGCACGCACCGGCAGGCGAGGATCTCCTCCCCCTCCGCCAGCACCCGGCACTTCCCGCAGGTCCCCCTGCCGCCGCAGTCCGCCCGCAGGGAAGCCCCCGCCTCCCTGAGAAGGTCCAGCAGGGTCTTGTCCCTATTCTCCTGTCCGCGGATCTCGTATCGTTTCATCTCAGTCCATATTTCCCAGTTTGACGATCAGGGCGCTCACCAGCCGCTCGAAGCGGTCCGCCACCCTGTCCGCCGTCTCCTGCACCTCCGCATGGGTCAGCGGCTGGTCCAGGATGCCCGCCGCCATGTTGCTGATGCAGCTGATGCCGCAGACCCGAAGGCCCATGTGCCGGGCCGCCACCGCTTCCACCGCGGTGCTCATGCCCACGGCGTTCGCGCCCAGGCGCCGGAAGGCTTTGATCTCCGCCGGGGTCTCGAACTGCGGCCCGGTGGTCTGCAGGTACACGCCCTCCTTGAGCGGGATGCCCTCCTCTGCCGCCGCCTCTTCGATCAAAGCGGCCAGCGCCGGATCGTAGACCCGGCTCATGTCCGGGAAGCGGGTCCCCAGCTCCTCGATGTTCGGGCCCACCAGCGGGCTCGGCACGAAGCTGACGATGTGATCCCGGATCGCCATCAGGTCCCCCGGCTCGAAGCTCAGGTCGATGCCTCCCGCCGCGTTGGTCAGGATCAGCTTCTTCGCCCCCAGGAGGCCCATGAGCCTCACCGGCAGCACCACGTCGCTGATCGGATAGCCCTCGTAATAGTGGACCCTGCCCTTCATGGCCACCATCGGCACGCCGCCGACGAAGCCGAAGATATATCTGCCGTCGTGTCCCGGCACGGTGGAGACCGGGAAGCCCTCGATCTCGCTGTAAGGGATCTCGCAGGCCACCTCCATGTTGCGGGCGTAGCCGCCGAGGCCGGAGCCCAGGACCAGGGCCACCTCCGGCACGAAGTCCGTCTTTTTCCTCACCTGCGCCAGGCAGTTCATCAGCTTTTCGTAGATCGCGTTCATCCTCAAACCTCCCCGCTTCGATTGCTTCGATTGCAAAGCATACACAATTATTATACCGCAGATGCCCATAATTTTGAACCCTCCATTGCAATGGGCCGGTCTTTTACATATAATAGGAATCCGGAGGTACTAATCATGGAAAGAAAAAATCTTTGGAAGACATACACCGAGGCGGAGCGCGCTGAGCTCCAGGCCATCGCGGAAGACTACAAGGCCTTCCTGAGCGCCGGCAAGACCGAGCGCCTCTGCGTGAAGAACGCCATCGTTCTCGCGGAGGAGAAGGGCTTCTTCAACCTGGAGGACGCCATCGCGGAGGGCCGCACCCTCAAGACCGGCGACCGCTTCTACTGCCAGCACATGGGCAAGATCATGCTGCTGGGCATCATCGGCGAGCAGCCGCTGTCCTGCGGCACCAACATCCTGGGCGCCCACATCGACTCCCCGAGAATGGACATCAAGCAGAACCCTCTTTACGAGAATACGGATTTCGCCTACCTTGACACCCACTACTACGGCGGCGTCAAGAAATATCAGTGGGTCACCATTCCTTTAGCCATTTACGGCGTTGTTGTAAAGAAGGATGGAACCGTGGTTGACATTGCCATCGGCGACTGCGACGAGGATCCGGTCTTCACCGTGACCGACCTTTTGATCCACCTCTCCGCGGCCCAGATGAAGAAGGAAGCTGCCGTCGTCATCGAGGGCGAGGCCCTGGACATCCTAATCGGCTCCGAGCCGGCCAAGCCGGCCTACGACCAGGGCGAGGGCCAGGAGGATCCGGAGAAGGTCAAGGAGACCGTCAAGGCGAACATCCTCAACATCCTGAAGGAAAAGTACGACATCGAGGAGGAGGATTTCCTCTCCGCCGAGCTGGAGGTCGTGCCGGCCGGCAAGGCCAGAGACCTGGGCTTTGACCGCAGCATGATCCTGGGCTACGGCCACGACGACAGAGTCTGCGCCTACACCAGCCTCAGAGCCATCCTGGACGCCGAGACCCCGAAGCGCACCGCCCTGTGCCTGCTCACCGACAAGGAAGAGATCGGCTCCGTCGGCGCCACCGGCATGGAATCCCGGTTCTTCGAGGACCGCATGGCGGAGATCATGGCCCTGACCGGCGAGACCGGCGACCTGGCCCTGCGCAGAGCCCTCAGGAACTCCTGCGTCCTCTCCTCCGACGTCAGCGCGGGCTTCGATCCGACCTACGCCAGCGCCTTCGAGACCAAGAACGCGGCCTACCTGGGCAGAGGCATCTGCTTCAACAAGTTCACCGGCGCCCGGGGCAAGAGCGGCTCCAACGACGCCAACGCCGAGTACGTCGGCAAGCTGCGCCGGATCATGGACGACGGCAATGTGGGCTTCCAGACCGCCGAGCTGGGCAAGGTCGACGAGGGCGGCGGCGGCACCATCGCCTACATCCTGGCCAACTACGGGATGAACGTCATCGACAGCGGCGTCGCGGTCCTCTGCATGCACAGCCCTTGGGAGGTGGCCAGCAAAGCGGACATCTACGAGGCCTACAAGTGCTACAAGGTCTTCATGAAGGACATGGAGATGTAGCCTCTCACAAAGCGGAACGACACAAAAGGTCCCCGGGCTTTCGACCCGCCCGGGGACCTTTTTCTTATGCTGCAGATATGATGCATCAGGTGGACTTATGCGCCAGATCCGATCCACATTAAGCATCAGATCTGATGCTTAATGTATCTCATATCTGACGCATTAAGCCGCTCTATGCATCAGATATGGCGCATAGCAGAAACCTGCCGCCACGATGACTCACGCCTTTCGGATACCGTATTTCTTCATCTTGTAGTTCAGCGCCTGCGGGGAGATCCCCAGGTGTTCCGCCAGCTCCGCGTAGGTGCGGCAGCGGGCCATTTCCCGCTGGATGTAGTTCCGCTCGAAATCGGCCACCGCTTCGGTCAGGCTCTTCCGGCGGCTGCCCGGTTTGCCCTCCTGGTGCTGGGCGGCGGCGGTCGCCGGCGCGTCCGACGCGTCCTCCCTCGTCAGCAGGATCACGTTGTCCAGGATCCTGACGTTCGCCGGCTCCGAGCTGGAGGTCCGGATCTGGTCCGGGATGTCGTTCACCGTGATCTCGTTCCCCGCCGAGAAGATGAAGGCGCTCTCCACCACGTTGCGGAGCTCCCTCACGTTGCCCGGCCAGGCGTAGTTGTAGAAGCAGCGCAGCACCTCCGGCGAGACCCGCTTCACCGGCCGGCCGTTCTCCGCGCTGAGCTCCTGCAGGAACAGGGAACAGAGGGTGGAGATGTCCGCCTTCCGCTCCCGGAGCGGCGGCACCGTGATCTGCACCGTGCTGAGGCGGTAGAAGAGGTCAGATCGCAGGCTCCCCTCCTCCATGCACTGCTGGGGGTCTTTGTTCATCGCCGAGATCAGGCGGATGTCCAGCGGGATGTTCTCGTTGGAGCCGATCCGGCGGATCGATTTGTCCTCGATGGCCCGGAGCAGCTTGGACTGCAGGTCGTAGTCCATGGAGTTCACCTCGTCCAGGAAGACCGTGCCCCCCGCCGCGGCCTCGAAGAGGCCCTGGTGGTCCACCGCGCCGGTATAGGCGCCCTTGACCGTGCCGAAGAAGATGCTCTCCAGCAGGTTCGACGGGATGGCGGCGCAGTTCTGCGGGAAGAACATGGTCCTGTCCCCGCCCGACGCCGTGTGGATGGCCTGGGCGGCCAGCTCCTTGCCGGTGCCCGTCTCGCCGTAGATCAGGACCGGGGACTTCACCTGGCTCACCAGCCGGATCTGCTCCCGGAGCTTCAGCATGGCAGCGCTCTCGCCGAAGATCTCCTCCACCCGGACCAGACGGTCCTCCCTATGCTCCTCGTGGGGATGGCCGGCCACCGCCTCGCCCATGTATTTCCCAAGGCTGACGGAGCCGATGATCCTGCCCTCCAGGACGATCGGATAGTTGCTCTCCAGGATGAAGATCCGCTTGTCGTCGTAATTGATCTGCTCCGTAAACATCTCCACCGTGGCCTCGCCCCGCAGGGCCTTCCACATGGTGCTGGTCTCCTTCGTCAGGGACGGATACAGGTCAAGAAGCGGCCTTCCCACCGCCGTCTCATCGGTGAACTGGCCCCGCACGTAGCTGTAGTTCTCGTAGTAGCGCACGATGCCCTCGGTATCGATGATCACGATGAAGTCCGTATCCCGGTTCCCGGCGGCGATGGCGTCCACGTATTTTTCGATCTCTGTCATGGCCCTCTCCTCGGACCGGCGCAGGCTACTTGGCCAGCACGCCGATCAGGTCGTACATCTCCCGGTCAAAGTCCCGCTCCACCTTCAAAGCCGCCTCCAGATCGAAGGCCAGGATCTGCCCGCCGATCTCGCCGATGGCCTTGCTGTCCTCGTCGTCCCGGAGGAGTTCCACGGCCTTGGCCGCGGTCCTGGTGGCCAGGAGCCGGTCCCGCATGGTCGGGGTGCCGCCCCGCTGCAGGTAGGACAGGATCACCGGCCGGGTCTCCCTGCCGGTCTTCGCCTCGATCTCTTTGACCAGCTTGTCCGTCGCGATCCCGGAGCCCTCCGCGTTGATGACGATGCTGTGGAGCTTGCCCCGGTTGGTCCCCTCCAGGATCCGGCGGCAGATCTCGTTGACGTCGAAAGGCTCCTCCGGCAGCAGCGCGCACTCCGCGCCGCCGGCCAGGCCGGCGTACAGGGCGATGTCGCCGCAGTGGCGCCCCATGACCTCGATCACCACGGTGCGCTCATGGGCGGAGCTGGTGTCCCGGATCTTGGAGACCGCGTCCAGCACCGTGTTCACCGCCGTATCGAAGCCGATGGTGAAGTCCGAGTAGGCCACGTCGTTGTCGATGGTCCCCGGCACGCACATGACTTTGATGCCCTGCCGGCTGAGGTCCAGGCCGCCCCTGGTGGAGCCGTCGCCGCCGATGACCACGAGGCCCTCGATGCCGAAGGTCTCCAGGACCGTCGCCGCCCGCTTCTGCCCCTCCTTCTTCTGGAAGCGTTCGCTCCGGGCGGTCTGCAGGATCGTGCCGCCCCGGTGGAGGATGTCCCCCACGTCAGAGCGTTCCATTTTTTCGATCTCGCCGTCCAGCAGGCCCTCGTAGCCCCGCCGGATCCCGTAGACCTCCATGCCATTATCGATGCCGCAGCGCACCACGGCCCGGATGGCAGCGTTCATGCCCGGTGCATCCCCGCCGCTGGTCAAAACTCCGATCCGTTTCATGTCTTCCTCCTATCTCGCGATCCTCTTGATCTTCACGTTGGCGTTCCCTACCAGGAGCGCCGTCTCCTCCGCGAAGTCCAGCGTCGGCCGGACCCCGTGCAGCGGCGAGACGATCTTGCCGCTCCTCAGGTAGATCAAAACCTTTTCCTCGCCGCGATGGACGGCAAAGATCCGCGTCAGTTCGTTCAGGACCTCCTGCTCCTCCATGTTCGCGGCCCGGCCGCCCTTGCTTCCCATCTGCGGGATGCGGACCTTGACCGGATCCCCTGCCGGCTTCTGCGGCTTTTCCCGGACCGGCGGCGCCTCCGGCACGTCCGGCTCTTCGCCCGGGCGGATGTCCTCGTCGTAGTAGGACGCGGCGGCGCCGTTCTTCCATTTCGCCGCGCTCCTGCGCCGCGGGCTCCTGAGCTCCGCGATGGTCCGCTCGTCCACCTCGTCCACCGGCACCAGGGCGGAGGCCAGGATCTTAGGCTCCTCTTCCTCCTTGAAGTCCAGGCTGCCGGAGACCACGATGACCCGGTCCCCGTTCAGGGCGTCCCCGTACTTCTCGTAGACGTCCGGGAACACCACCACCTCCACCACGCCGTAGAGGTCTTCCAGCTGGACGAAGGCCATCATCCGGCTGTTCTTCTTCGTGATGATGGTGCGCTTGCCCGCCACCATGCCGGCCACCACCATGTGCTGGCCATCGGTGAAGGCGGAGCTCCCGCCGGCGCCCTCTTCGCCCTCTTCCTCGCCCGCCGCGGCGATCTCACCGGCGTTGGCGGTGACGATCTTCGCCAGGCGTTCTCTGTATTTGTTCATCGGGTGGTCGGTGATGTAGACCCCCGTCATCTCCTTCTCCAGCTGCAGGAGGATCTCCGGGCTGAAGTTGGCGACCCGCGGCAGGGTGCCGCTGACGTCCGCCGCCCCGAAGGCCTCGGTGTCCATCTGGAACAGGGACATCTGGCCGCTCAGGTTCTTCCTGGCGTTCTGCTGGGCCGCCTCCATCAGCGGGTCGTAGACCGCCAGCATCGCCGCCCGGTTTTTGTCCAGACAGTCCAGGGCCCCGGCTTTGATCAAAGACTCCATGGCCTTCTTGTTGACCAGGCCGGTGTCGATGTTATTGACCAGGGCGAAGATGTCCTTCGGCATGCCCTTCTCCTTGCGGGCCCGGATGATCTCGTCGATAGCGCCGGCGCCCACGTTCTTCACCGCCTGCAGGCCGAAGCGGATCTTCCCGTTCTCCACGGAGAAGGCGCGCTCGCTGTCGTTCACCGACGGCGGCAGCACCTCGATCCCCATGTCCCTGCAGTTGCCGATGTACTTGGCGATGGAGGCTGCGTCCCCCATGACGCTGGTCATCAGGGCCGCCATGAACTCCACCGGGTAGTACCGCTTGAGGTAGCCGGTCTCGAACGCCACCACCGCGTAGGCCGCGGCGTGGGATTTGTTGAAGGCGTATTCCGCGAAGGAGGCCATGTCCGCGAAGATGGCTTCGCCGGCTTCCACGGAGATGCCGTTGCGGACCCAGCCCGGGATCTCCACGGTGCCGTCCTCCGCCACCTTGCCGTGGATGAAGTACTCCTTCTCCTCCATCATGACGTCGTGCTTCTTCTTGCTCATGGCCCGGCGCACCAGGTCGGAGCGGCCGTAGCTGTAGCCCGCCAGGTCCCGGACGATCTGCATGACCTGCTCCTGGTAGACCAGGCACCCGTAGGTGACGTCCAGGATCGGCTTGAGCTCCGGCGTGACGTAGCGGATCTTCGCCGGGTTCTTCTTGCACTCGATGTACTTCGGGATGGAGTCCATCGGGCCCGGCCGGTACAGGGAGATGCCTGCGACGACGTCCTCGAAGCAGCTCGGCTTGAGCTCCTTCATGAACCCGGTCATGCCCCCGCTCTCCAGCTGGAACACGCCGGTGGTGTTGCCGTCGGCGATCATCTTATATACTTCAGGGTCGTCGTAGCCCATCGACGCGAAGTCGATGTCGACCCCGTGGTTCTCTTTGATCAAAGCCAAAGCGTCCCGGATCACCGTGAGGTTGCGGAGGCCCAGAAAGTCCATCTTGAGAAGGCCCAGCTCCTCGATGGTGGTCATGTTGAACTGGGTCGCCAGGCCCTTGTCGGAGTTATACAGCGGCACATACTCGTCCAGCGGCAGCCGGCTGATGACGACGCCCGCCGCGTGGGTGCCCGCGTTCCGCGGCACGCCCTCCACCTTCCGGGCCATGTCGATGACCTTGGCCACCCGGGCGTCCTCCTCGTACATCTGCCTGAGGTCCGGGCTCACCGCCAGGGCCTTGTCCAGGGTCATGCCCAGGGTGTTCGGCACCGCCTTGGCGATGCGGTCGCACTCGGCGTAGCTGAGCTCCAGAGCCCGGCCCACGTCCCGCACCGCCGCCTTGGCCTTGAGGGTGCCGAAGGTGATGATCTGGGAGACGTTGTCCGCCCCGTATTTCTCCTTGACGTAGTCGATGACCTCGCCCCGCCGCTCGATGCAGAAGTCCACGTCGATATCCGGCATGCTGACCCGCTCCGGGTTCAGGAACCGCTCGAAGATCAGGCTGTAGCGGATCGGGTCGATGTCGGTGATCCGGAGGGCGTAGGCCACGATGCTGCCCGCGGCGGAGCCCCGGCCCGGTCCCACCATGATGCCGTGCTGTTTGGCGTAGTTGATGAAGTCCCAGACGATGAGGAAGTATTCCACGTAGCCCATGGACTCGATGACGGAGAGCTCGTACTCCATCCGCTCCTCGAGCTCCGGCGTCACCGGCTGGTAGCGTTCCTTCAGGCCCTCGGCGCAGAGCTCCCGGAGGTACTCCCGGTTGGTCTTCCCCGCCGGCGGCACGAACTCCGGCAGGTGGTACTCGCCGAAGGTGAAGGTGACGTCGCAGCGCTCCGCGATCCTGTGGGTGTTCTCGATGGCCTCAGGGGCATAGGAAAAGAGCTTGCGCATCTCGTCCTCGCTCTTCAGGTAGAACTGGTCGTTGGCAAAGCGCATGCGTTTCTCGTCGCTCAGGGTCGTGGCGGTCTGGATCGCCAGCAGGATGTCGTGGGCCTCCGCATCCTCCTGCCGGATGTAGTGGCAGTCGTTGGTGGCCACCAGCCCGATCCCGGTCTCCTCGGAGAGCCTGACCAGCATCGGGTTGATGAACTGCTCCTCGTCCAGCCCCTGGTCCTGCAGCTCCAGGAAGAAGTTCCCGTGGCCGAAGATCCCGTCCAGCTCCAGGGCCTCCTTCTTCGCCCCCTCGTAGTCCCGGTTCAGCAGAAGCTGCTGGACCTTGCCCGCCAGGCAGGCGGAGGTGGCGATGATCCCCTTGCTGTGGGCCCGGAGGACCTCCTTGTCCACCCGCGGCTTATAGTAGTAGCCCTTGACGTAGCCGGCGCTGACGATCTTGATCAGGTTCCGGTAGCCCTCGTTGTTCTCGGCGATCAGGAGCAGATGGTTCTGGTAGCGGTCCTTGTCCGGATCCTTGTCCTCCATCCGGCGGGCCGCCATGTAGACCTCGCAGCCGATCAAAGGCTTGATCCCCTGCTTGCGGCACTCCTTGTAGAAGTCGATGACGCCGAACATGGCGCCGTGGTCCGTGATGGCCAGGGAATCCATCCCCAGCTCCTTCGCCCGGGCCACGACCTCCTTGATCCGGCAGAATCCGTCCAGCAGGCTGTATTCCGTATGTACGTGCAAATGCGTGAAAGCCATATGTCTTCTCCTCGTTGCTACTATTATACACGATTTCACGGAGGGTTTACCAGTCTTTGTATTTTTAGTGGAACAAAACAATTTTTTGCCCGCAGACTGTTGACACACAACAAATACGGTGGTAATATGTGGTTAATTTAATACAGAAACCTTTGAGGGAGAGTAGTACGTTTCGAAACGACGGAAGAGAGAGCCGCGGACGGTGGGATCGCGGACCGGAACGCCGGAGCCGAATGGACTCCTGAGGGCAAACCGAAACGCCTTATGGCGCGCGTAGGGGCGACGGAGATGGCACTCCGTGAACAAGGCCGGCATATGATAGTATGCGTCAGAGAGGGCATCGTTTTGATGCCAAGCCGGGTGGCACCGCAAGAGAGATTTCTCCTGTCCCAGCACGTTTGGGACAGGTTTTTGTTTACGGAAAGCCTGACTCCTGTCGCACCTGTAAGAAGCGGCGAAGCCGCAGGACCTGAAAGGAGAACACACCATGTCCGCAGAAATGAACAAGATCCCGTACAAGATCTACCTGGAAGAGAACGAGATGCCGAAGGCCTACTACAACCTGAGGGCCGACATGCCGATCAAACCGGCGCCGCTGCTGAACCCTGGCACCGGCAAGCCGCTCACCTTCGAGGAGATGCAGCCGATCTTCTGCGACGAGCTGATCAAGCAGGAGCTGGACAACGACACCCAGTACATCCCGATCCCGCAGGAGGTCGCGGACTTCTACAAGATGTACCGCCCTTCCCCGCTGGTCCGCGCCTACTGCCTTGAGAAGGCACTGGACACCCCGGCCCACATCTATTACAAGTTCGAGGGCAACAACACCAGCGGCTCCCACAAGCTGAATTCCGCCATCGCCCAGGCCTACTACGCCAAGCAGCAGGGCCTCAAGGGCGTGACCACCGAGACCGGCGCCGGCCAGTGGGGCACCGCGCTGTCCATGGCCTGCAGCTATTTCGGCCTGGACCTCAAGGTCTTCATGGTCAAGGTCTCCTATGAGCAGAAGCCGTTCCGCCGGGAGGTCATGCGGACCTACGGTGCCTCCGTCACCCCGTCCCCTTCCATGGAGACCGCGGTCGGCCGCAGGATCAACGAAGAGTTCCCAGGCACCACCGGTTCCCTGGGGTGCGCCATCTCCGAGGCCGTCGAGGTCGCTACGACCACCGAGGGCTACCGCTACGAGCTGGGCTCCGTCCTGAACCAGGTGCTCCTGCACCAGTCCATCATCGGCCTCGAGACCAAAGCCGCCCTCGACAAGTACGGCATCAAAGCCGACATCGTCATCGGCTGCGCCGGCGGCGGCTCCAACCTGGGCGGCCTGATCGCCCCGTTCATGGGCGAGAAGCTGAGAGGCGAAGCGGACTACCGCATCATCGCCGTCGAGCCGGCCTCCTGCCCGAGCTTCACCCGCGGCATCTACGCCTACGACTTCTGCGACACCGGCAAGGTCAGCCCGCTGGCCAAGATGTACACCTTGGGCTCCGGCTTCATCCCATCCGCGAACCACGCCGGCGGCCTCCGCTTCCACGGCATGAGCCCGGTCCTCTCCGAGCTCTACGATGAGGGCCTGATGGAGGCCATCGCCGTCGAACAGACCTCCGTCTTCGAGGCGGCGGAGAAGTTCGCCAGAGTGGAAGGCATCCTGCCTGCTCCGGAATCCAGCCACGCCATCAAGGTCGCCATCGACGAGGCCCTGAAGTGCAAGGAGACCGGCGAAGCGAAGAACATCGTCTTCGGCCTCACCGGCACCGGCTACTTCGACCTGGTCGCCTACCAGAAGTACAACGACGGCGAGATGAGCGACATCATCCCGACCGACGAGGAGCTCCAGGCCAGCTTCGCCAAGCTCCCGAAAGTAAACGCATAAGCATCGAACAAAGGGGTTTCGGGCGCTGCCTCGCGGCAGCGCCCCTTTTCACGAAAGGAGTTCCCATGTCTGCAGTGGTCCACGATCTGGAAAGCGCAAAGGAATTTTTCAAGGGCGATCTCTACGCCACCGAGGTCACCGGCATCGAGATCCTGGAAGCCGGTCCCGGCCGTTCCAGGGTCGGCCTCACCATCACACCGCAGCACCGCAACGCCGCCGGCGCCGTCATGGGCGCGGTCTACTTCACCATGGCTGACTTCGCCTTCGCCGTAGCCGCGAACTTCGGCCACGGGATCACCGTGACCACCTCCAGCGACATCCAGTTCCTGGCCGGGACGAAGGGCAATACCCTCTTCGCG
>CADCOV010000209.1 GCA_902803185.1 uncultured Eubacteriales bacterium | reverse complement strand
CCGCCACGAAGGCGAGGCCCACGGCGATGAGGAACACCGTGATCGCCGTCGACAGGTTCGGCTGCTTGACGATGAGGACGCAGCAGACCACCGTATAGACGACGATCGGCAGCAGCCCGGAAAGGCTCTGCGCCCGTTTCATCCTCGCCGAGAAGTAGCTGGCCGCCAGGATGATGATCGCAGGCTTCGCCAATTCGCCCGGCATGATGGTCAGGCCGATGCCCGGAACCCTGATCCACCGGGTCGCTTCGTTGACCGTGACGCCCAGCGGCGTGAAGACCAGGACCAGCAGGACCAGCTCCACTGCGGCGATGAGGACGGCCACATGCCGCATGACGTGGTAGTCAAAGACGGACAAGACCAGCATGATCACGAAGCCGCTGACAGCAAAGGCGCCCTGCTTCCAAAGATAGGAATAGGGCGTGCCGGTGGAATTGATAGAATAGTAATAGCTGGCGCTGAACACCATGACCACGCCGAAGATCGCCAGGATCGTTACCAGTATGAGGAGGGGGAAGTCGATGTGCCCCCATTTGCTTCTGATGCGCTTCGCGCTCTTTGCCATGCTCTCTCCTCACTCTTCGAGCAGGCGGACGCACTCCTTGAAATGCTCGCCCCTCTGCTCGTAGTTGTCGTACATATCCCAGCTCGCGCAGGCCGGGGAAAGCAGGACCGTGTCGCCCGGCTCGGCGATGGCCGCCGCCCGCTTCACGCAGTCCGGGAGGTCCTTGCAGACGATGTAGTCGCTGAAACCGCAGCGGTCCGCCGCCTCGGTGATGAAGTGGCCGTCCCTGCCCAGGACCAGCATCTTCTTCACGCTGCCCTGGAAGGCCTCGATGAACTCGTCGAAGACCTGTCCCTTGGCGTCGCCGCCGGCGATCAGGATGATGTTCTCGCGGATCGCCCTGAGCGCGGTCACCGCCGCGTCGATGTTGGTGCCCTTGGAGTCGTTGTAGTATTTGATGCCGTCCACGGTGCCGCAGTACTCGATGCGGTGCTCCACGCCGCCGAAGTCCAGGACCGCCCGGGTGATGACCTCAGGCGCGATCCCCGCGTAGAAGGCGATGGCGGAGGCCGCCAGCACGTTCTCCACGTTGTGGTCGCCGATGATCTTGAGGTCCTTCGGATCGCAGATGTCGTAGATCACGCCCTTCTCACGGATCACGATGCGGCCGTCCTTCAGGAAGGCGCCCCGCTCCAGCTCTTCTTTGCGGCTGAACGGGATGACGTTGCACTTCGCCCCTTCCGCCAGGCCGTAGCAGAGCTTGTCGTCGTAATTGATGACCAGGAAGTCCTCTCCGGTCTGGTTGGCGAAGATCTTCGCCTTGGCCGCGCCGTAGGCCTCCATGGTGTGGTGCCGGTTCAGGTGGTCCGGCGTCAGGTTCAGGATCGCGGAGACGTGCGGGTTGAAGTACCGGGTCGTCTCCAGCTGGAAGCTGCTGCACTCCGTGACCAGCCAGTCGTCCTCGTCCGCCGTCTCCGATGCGCCGATGACCGCGGTGCCGATGTTGCCCACCACGTGGGTGGTGCGGCCGGATTCCTTGAAGATCTCGCCCACGAGGGTCGTGGTCGTGGTCTTGCCGTTGGTGCCGGTGATGGCGATGAACTCGCCCCGGCTGATCCGGAAGGCGATCTCCAGCTCGCCGGTGATCTCCGCGCCCCTGGCTTTGGCCTCCTGGATGAATGGCAGCTCCGGGTTCACGCCCGGGCTCAGGATGACCATGTCGTAAGCGCCCATGTCCTCCGGCAGGCAGTGGAACCAGCAGGTCACTTTCTTGTTCTCGAGATAGGTGATGAAGTTCGGATCAAAGCTCGCCCGCTCCCGGTCGTCCTGGACGGAGACCACCGCGCCGAGGTCCAGCATGGCGTGGACCGCGGCGATGCCGGAGCGTCCGAGGCCGACGATGAGGATGCGGTTGCCTTTGATGTTGTCAGGATTCGTACGCATGATATCACCTCGCTAAATCATATAGATCAGATAGGCGAGCAGGCAGCAGACCGCGGCGAAGGCCCAGAACATGAGGACCACGCTGGTCTCTTTCATGCCGCACAGCTCGAAATGATGATGCAGCGGCGCCATCTTGAAGAAGCGCTTGCCGCCGGTTTTCTTGAAGTACAGGACCTGGATGATGACGGAGAGCGCCTCCAGCACGTAGATCAGGCCCGCGATCACCAGCATGAACTCCATCCGCATGACGATGGCCGCGGAGGCCAGGGCGCCGCCCAGGGCCATGGAGCCGGTGTCGCCCATGAAGAGCTTGGCCGGGTGCCGGTTGAAGAGCAGGAAGCCCAGGCAGCTGCCCGAGATCACCGCCGCGTAGACGCCCGCCTCGGCCTCGCCGGCCTTCAGTCCCAGGATGGCGAAGAAGACCGACACGATGGCGGTGGAGCCTGCGCAGAGGCCGTCCAGGCCGTCGGACAGGTTGACGCTGTTGGCCATCGCCACCATGACGAAGGCCACGAACGGCACGTACAGGATGCCGAAATCCAGGTAGTCGCCGTAGAACGGGATGTAGACCAGGGTCCCCTCATCCGTCCCCTTGGAGATGTAGAGGGCCAGGACCACGGCGAAGAGGATCTGGAGGACCAGCTTCTGCCATGCTCTGAGGCCCAGATTGTGCTTCTGAGCGACTTTGATGTAGTCGTCGAGGAAACCGATGGCGCCGAACAAAAGCGTCATGACGACCATCAAAACCGTCTTCCCGCCGAAGCCGCCGCCGATGAGCCCGACCAGCACCATGGCGATGATGATCGCGATGCCGCCCATGGTCGGGGTGCCGGACTTCTTCTGGTGGGACTGCGGTCCCTCCTCGCGGATATACTGCTTGAACTGATGTTTTTTCAGCATCGGGATCTCGACCCCCGTCAGGACTGCGGAGACCGCGAACGCGATGATGAACCAGATGGAAACGCTCATACCATTACCCTCACAAAATTGCCTTTATTGATTCGAGCCCGCCGGCCGCTTTGCCGGCGTCTCCTGATGTTCCGCATGGGAAAGCCCGGCGATGATCTCCTCCCAGGTGATCCCCGCCGCCGCGGCGGCCGCTGCGGCGATCGCCGCGTCCACCGCCTTGCTCTCTCCCTCGACCAGCAGGCGCAGCGGCGTCGTGCCCTCGCCCGTGGTCAGATTGAAGCGGATGCCCATGCTGCCCAGCTCCTCGATCTCGGAGACGCGGAAATCCGCGTCTGCGGCTTTGCCCGCCCTGAGGATCCGGTAAGGATGGGCCTGCCCGTCCAAAGCGGACAGCGACTCCTCGTCGGCGTTCACCACGAGGACGCAGCTCTCGTCCATCCCGGCCGGAGGCACGTCCGCCTCCAGCACCCTGATCTCAGGCTGCGGCTCCCCGGTGTGCCGGCGGAGGATCGTTTTGATCATCTCACCGGCGGCAGCCCGCTCCGGTCCCCCGGCGACCGCCACCGTCTTGCACATATCTCGTTCCATGATCATACCAACTCTCATCCGTCTGATCCCTACTCCCGGTAGAGATAGACCTTTTCGTCCTTGTCGATCTTCGACCCCGCCTTCGGGTACTGGTCGACGACCTCGAAGGTGAAGGACTTGTCCTTCTTCTCATCCGACGTCAGTTCCGGCGTCACCTCGTACTTCAGGCCGTATTCCGCGAGGATCGCCGCCGCGTCCTGGTAGGAATAGCCCGTCACGTCCGGAACGTAGGCGTAGTCCTCGTCGCTTCCCTCGCCCGTGTCCGCCGGGGCGAGTCCCATGTACGGCAGGGCTTTGACGAGGAAGTCCCTGGCGATCGGGATCGCGGTCAGGTCCGCGTAATAGGTGGTCTGCGGGGAACTGCAGATGACCAGGACCACGATCTGCGGGTCGTCGATCGGCGCCACCGCGATGAAGGAGGTATCCGTCTGGTCCCCGTAGGTGCCGTCGTCGCCCACCTTGCTGGAGGTGCCGGTCTTGCCGCCGATCTTGTAGCCCTCGATCTGGGCTTTCCGGCCGCCGTAGTTCTCCACCTGCTGGTACATGATGTCCATCATCTCCGCAGCGGTGTCGTGGGAGATGACCTTGCGGACGACCTCAGGCTTGTATTCCACCACCGCGTTGCCGTCCTTGTCCGTCAAAGCGGACACGCAGTGCGGCTTCATCAGGACGCCGTCGTTGGCGATGGCGCAGACCGCGGTCGCCAGCTGGAGCGGCGTGATGGCAAGGCCCTGGCCGAAGCCCATGTTGGCCAACTCGACCGGGCCGATGGTGTCCAGGTTGCCCACCAGGGAACCGGATTCACCCGGCAGGTCGATGCCCGTCGGCTCCGTCAGGCCGTATTTTTCGATGTAGCTCAGGAACCGCTCCGCCCCCAGCATCAGCGCCAGCTGGATGTGGACCGGGTTGCAGGAGTTGCCCACCGCCTGGATCAGGCTCTCCTGGCCGTGGACGTGGTGCTCCGCGTCGTACATCTCCACGCCGTAGAGCTCGTAGACGCCGGAGCAGTAGAAGCCGGTCTGCGGGGTGACGATCCCCTCCTCCAAAGACGAGGAAGAGGTGATCAGCTTCATCGTGGAGCCCGGCTCATAGACGTCGCTGATGAGCGGGTTCCTCCACATCCGGCTGAGGTAGGCGCTCTGTTCCTCCAGGGAGAGTTCGGAGAAGACCTCCAGTTCCGCCGCGTCCGACGGCTTCGTCGGTTCGTTCGGATCGAAGGACGGAGTCACGGCCATGGCCAGGACCTCCGCGGTCTTCGGATCCATCGCCACCGCGAAGACCCGCTCCGCGCCGGTGTCCTGGTAACCCTTCTGGATCGCGTCCTGCAGGTAGTGCTGCAGGACCTCGTCGATGGTCAGTGTGACGTTCAGGCCGTCCTCCGCCTCGTAGTATTTGTCCTGTCCGAAGGACAGCTGGTTGCCGCTGATATCGGTATCCATCACCGCGCGTCCGGCGATGCCGCTCAGGTATTCGTTGTACTGGAGCTCAATGCCGCTCCTGCCCACGCCGTCGTCGTTGACGCTGCCCAGGAGGATCGAGGCGAAGTCGCCCATCGGGTAGAACCGCTTGGTGTCCTCGGAAAGCTCCAGTCCGTAGACCTCCATATCGCGGATCTGGGTGGCCTGCTCCTTCTCCAGGTAGTTGGCGAGCCGCACCAGGACGCTCTCGGACTCGAAGGCGTGGATGATGTCCCCGCTGTCGAACTCCAGGATCACCGCCAGGGCGCTGGCCAGCTCCTGCCGCTTCTCATCGGTCTTGTAGTTCTCCCGGATCTGGGCCGGCCGCACCCAGAGGGTGTAGCAGGTGGCGCTGGTGGCCAGCTCCTTGCCGTTGCGGTCGTAGATCGCGCCCCGCTTGGCCTCCACCGGGATGTCGCTGGTCTGCTGATCCTTGGCCTTGTCGGTGTATTCCTCCGCCTTGACGACCTGGATCCACGCGGTCCGGAAGAGCAGCAGCACCATCGCGACGGCGATCAAAGCGAAGGCGAACAGTATTCTCTTTTTTCCCTGCAAGCTTGCGCCCCTGGTGCGCCGTTCCATGAAGACTCCTTTTCCTAATAGAAAAGACCGACAAACTGGATCTGTTCAGTTGTCGGCCTTGCCCTATGCAAATACAATACGCGCCTCAGTGATAGGCGTTCTCCCGAATGATGAGTGCCAGGCTGTCGGTCGGCGCGTCGGTCTGGGACAGATACACGCATTCGTTCTCCTCCGCGTAGACCATGCCCAGCTGGTTGATCGCCACGTCCTCGATGTGGTCGATGCTGTTCGCGGATTTGATCTTGATGTCCAGCGTGTCGATCTCGTTCTGGAGGCTGGCGTTGGCCGCTTCCATGCGGTTGTTGTCCACCTTCAGCTCCGCGGCGTAGGCAGCGAGCACGACGATCATGACACTCAAAACGCCGATCAATAAGATCGCGAAGAGTGCTCTTCTTTGTCCTGCTTCCCTCAACATCACTGCCATCCTCCATGAACCCAACGGTTACAACTGACTGATCAAAGCTTTTCGCAGACCCTGAGCTTGGCGCTCCTGGCCCGCGGGTTATCTTCCAATTCCTCCGGCGCGGAGACGATCGGCTTCTTGCTGATCCTCTTCACCTCCGGCTTCTTTCCGCACACGCACACCGGGATGTTCTTCGGGCAGGTGCACGGGTTCTCCCTCCTGGCGAACTCCTCTTTGACCAGCCGGTCCTCCAGGGAGTGGAAGGAGATGACGCAGAACCGGCCGCCCGGGGCCAGCACGTCGACAAAATCTCTGAGCGCCCGTTCCAGTCCGCCGAGCTCATCGTTGACCTCGATGCGGATCGCCTGGAAGGTCCTCTTCGCGGGGTGGGGTCCCTCCCGCCTCGCGGATGCCGGAACGGCGGCTTTGATCACATCCACCAGTTCCGTCGTGGTCTCGATCGGCGCCTCTTCCCTCGCCTTCTCGATGAAGGAGGCGATCCGGGAGGCCCACCGCTCCTCGCCGTAGCCGCTGATGATCTCCGTCAGCCGGCGGCGCGGGTACTCGTTCACCACCTCGTAGGCGGTGAGGCCGTCTTCCCTGTCCATCCGCATGTCCAGCGGCGCCTCCTGCATGTAGGAGAAGCCCCGCTCCGCATTGTCCAGCTGGAAGGAGGAGACGCCCAGGTCCAGAAGGGCCCCGTCGATGGCGCCGATCCCCTGCTCCGCCAGCACCTGCTTGATGTCGGCGTAGTTGCTCTTCACCAGGATCTTGCGGCAAGGAAACCCTGCCAGACGCTTCCCCGCAGCCTCGAGGGCGTCCTCGTCACGATCGATGCCGATCAGCGTGCCCGCCTCAGAAAGTCGTTCGCAGATCGCAGCGCTGTGACCGCCGCCGCCAAGGGTGCCGTCCACGTAGATGCCGTCCGGCCGGATGTTCAGGTTCTCTATGCATTCTGTCAGGAGGACAGGCTTGTGGGAAAACTCCATCCCTGCTCTCCCGCTATATGCCGTATCCGACGAGATCCGCGATCTCATTCGGATCAAAGTCATCAAGCGCGTCGTGTCTCTCCTTCGCCCAGACCTCGATCCGGTCGATGGTGCCGACGGTGAACAGGTCCTTCTCGATGCCCGCGTACTCCTTGAGGGTCTGCGGGATGATGATGCGGCCCTGCTTGTCGAACTCGCATTCGGAGGCGCCGCCGCTGACGAACCGGACGTAGGCCCTGGCCTTCGGATCGGACTTCGGCAGCTGCGCGAGCTTCTCCATCCAGGCCTCCCAGCTTTCCATCGGGTAGATCACCAGGCACTTGTCCTCGCCCTTGGCGATGACGCACTTGGTACCCAGCGCGCCCCGGAATCTGGACGGCACGATCATGCGGTTCTTGGCATCTATGGAGTTGTAGAATTCACCGTTGAACGACACGATTTCGGCCTCTTTCCTGATAATGGAGATAGTGACACTTATACTTTTACCATTGCATATGCATTATATCACCACCTTCCACCACTTTTCAACACTTTCTCCCACCTAAGCCTCATTTTCTGCCACTTTTTTTGCTGTTTTTTCCCCGAAAAACGGCACAGAAAAAGGAGACCACAAGATGTTGTGGTCTCCTTGAAAGAGCCGGCAGACGCCGGCGTGTCTGCTCGTTAAGCTAAGGTTTTGGAGCCCTCCGGGATCGGCACGTTTCCTTCCCGGATGTTGGCTCTGGCGATGGATCTCTGCCGCAGGTAAACGAAGGTCTTGAACAGCAGGTTCACGCCGAAGATCAGCATGGTCGCCACCGCCACGTTGCCGGTCTCGATCATGGCGTTGTATTCGTCGATCTTGATGGCCAAAGGCTTGGTGTAGGTGCTCCACAGGAACGCCACCGCCGTGATGGTCTTCATGCACTGGACGAAGAAGTAGGACATCGCGTCCAGGATGGTCGAGCGGCTGATCGGCAGGATGACGTCTTTGATGATCCTGAACCGGCTGACGCCCAGGGTGATCCCCACGTTCTCCAGGTTCTCGTTCAGCTTGCCGAAGGTGTTGTACATCATCAGGTACGGGCTGGCAAACATGTGGACCGTATTGACCAGGAACAGGATGAAGAACGTGTTGTAGATCGGCGACTTGTTGAACACGATCACGTAGCTCAGGCCCAGTACGATGCCCGGCACCGCCATGGCCGTCATGGAGACCAGGTGCAGCGCGCGGGAGAGTTTTGATTTCATTCTCGCTGCCAGATAAGCCACCAGCGAGACCAGTACGATGCCGACGAGCGACACCACGACTGCAATGAGCAGCGAGTTCCTCAGATAGACGAAGCCGCTCTTGAACACCACTGTCCGATAGTGCTTTGCCGTCAGGGACAGGTTGTTCGGATAGCTCACGATCAAAGAGTTGAAGGTCGCCGTGAACAGCGGGATCATCAGGAACAGGGTGATCAAAGAGACCGCGACCGTCGTCAGGAGATCCCTTCCGGGGGTCTTCACCAGCGGGAAGGCTTTCCCGACAAAGGCCATGTTGCCCTTGTCCTTGTTGGCGAAGTCCATGATGAAGGAGACGACGGCAGGGACCAGGAGCACCATGCCCAGGACGCTGCCCGTGTCGTAATCCAGGAGCTTGACCGTCTTCTGGAACATCATCTCCGCTACCGTGATCGATTTGCCGCCGATGATGTGCGGGACGCCGTAGTCCGTGATCACCGCGGTGAACACGACGAACATGACGGAGATCATCGGCTTGCGGAAATAAGGATACGTGATGGAAAAGAAGCGGTTCGGCTTCGGGATCCCCATGACCTCCGCCGCCTCATACGGCGTGTAGTCCTGATAGCGCATGATGTCCGAGATCATGATGAAGGCGATCGGGACAGAGAACATCACGGAACCGAGGATGATGCCCGGTATGCCGTAGATGTACGAGGCTGCGCCGAAGAGCTGGTCCAGATGCAGATTCCGCGTCAGGATGCCGTTCTGTCCGAACAGCAGCACGAGGCCGCTGGCATGGGAGTAGGACGGGATCAGCATCGGCAGGGTCAGCACGATGGTGAAGAAACTCTTGAGCGGCACGCAGGTCCTGGTGACCGCCCACGCGGAGATCGAGGCGATGGTGATCGTGATGCACATGGTGGTGAGCGCCACGACCAGGGACCGCTTCAGGGCCGCGCGGAAGGCTGCCGTCTTCACCGTTGCAACGATGGTCTCCATCGTCATGGCGGACATCATTCTGAGGATCGGGAACAGCAGGAATACCGCAAAGAACGTCAGCATGAGGAGCTTGGAGGTCGTGAAGCCGAACTCCGTCCCCGTGCCCGGCTGTTTGAGTCTCATGCCTGATCCCCCCTCGAAAACTTCAGCAGTGAATTGATCTTCACGCTCAGGTTGTGGATCACGAAATCCCTGATATACTGATCCGCCGGATGTTCGACGATGTTCAGCGGCGTGTCGTGCTGATGGATCACCGCGTTGTCCATGACGATGATGTGATCCGACATGGCGAAGGCTTCCTCCTGGTCATGGGTGATGTAGATCATCGTCGTTCCCAGCATGTGCTGGATGCTCTTCAGCTGGTCGCGCAGGGTCAGCCGGGTCGCCACGTCGAGGGCGCTCATCGGCTCATCGAAGAGGATGATATCCGGCTGGAGCGCCAGCGTGCGCGCGATCGCGACCCTCTGCTGCTGTCCGCCGGACAGGGCGTGAGGCTTCTTGTTGATCGATTCGGTCAGGCCGACGATCTCAAGCTGCTCCAGCGCGATCTCCCGGGACCTCGCCTTGAGGCGCTTGTCGAATTTCAGCGCGTATTCCACGTTCTCCAATACCGTCATGTTTTCGAACAGAGCGTAATTCTGGAAGACGATGCCCATGCCCCGCTTGGAAGCCGGGAAGTGGGTGATGTCGACGCCGTCCTTGATCACGGTTCCGTCCGTCGGTTCGAGAAGGCCGATCAAAATCCGCAGGATGGTTGTTTTGCCGCAGCCCGACGGGCCGAGGATGGAGAGAAATTCTCCATCCTCGACGTCGAAGCTCACATGATCCAACGCAGTCCGATTCCCAAAAACCTTATATAAGCCTTTGGCGGATAATTTGATTTTAGGGGTGTTCTCGATGCTGTTCGTATTCATGTTATCCATTTCCGTATCCATTCATCAAAGCGGATCGCCCGATCGCTCAGGCGTTTCGGTTTAATACGGCCACAGGGCCAGCAGGCGTTCCTTCTCGGCCAGGGTATCCTCGCCCATCTCGGCGTACTTCATATCCTTCGGCCAGTTCTCGATGGTGCTCTCGTAGTTCGCGAGGCCGTGCTCCGGCATCAGGTCGGCATCGAGATACAGGATATCTTCAGAATAGAGGTAGCTCATGACTTCGTCGACCGCAGCGGTGTCGTGTCCCTTGATGACAGCGGTACCGTCGGAGGTCCAAGGATGTCCGCCTTCCAGATCGAGGATCTGCAGGTTGACGCCTTCATCCATCTGCAGCGCGGCCTGATAGGTCATGCAGAGTGCGATGCCGACTTCGCCGGAGGCCAGGGCCTTCAGCGGCGCGGAACCGGAATCGGTGAACTCGAGGACGTTGTCGCCCAGCTTGGTGAAGTACTCGACCGCCTTCTCATCGCCCCACTGGTGGCAGAGCATCAGGTAGAAGATGTAGCCGGTGCCGGAAGAAGCCGGGTTCGGCATCTCGATCAGGTCCTTATACTGCGGATCCAGCAGGTCTTCCCAGGTCGCCGGGACCGGCAGTCCCTTCTCGCCCAGGACGTCCAGGTTCACGACGACGGAACCGCTGTACGGGCTCCAAGGCAGGAAGGCATTGTTGTTGGTCCAGAATTCCTCATCATACATTTTCTTGATCATGTCCTGATACTTGGTGGTATCCGCGAACAGATCCTCATTCATCATCTTTTCGAGGTAGACAAAGCCCAGATCCAGCGCGATGTCGATATCCGTGTCGGTGCCCTCGTTCTCCAGCTTCGCCGCCAGCTCGCTCAGGCCCATATACTCGAATACGATCTCGTAGTCCGGGAAACGCTCCTTCAGTTTTTCCATGATCGGGTCACTTCTCGTGGTGGAGAGGCAGTGATAGATCACGACGCGGTTGCTCTCTTCTGCCGGCTGTTCTCCCCCGCTCGGCTGCTCACTTTCGCCGCCGCCGCAGGCAACCAGTCCGATCGCGAGAAGAAGGATCAGCAGAATCGCCAACATTCTCTTTTTCATTTCTTTTCCTCCATTCGTACTTTCTTGATAACTGGCTATAAGTGTTTATCTCACGCTCCGGCCATCGCGCCGGCGCGGTGGGATCACGGTTCCGGATGGTCCAGCATGAACGCCTTCGCGCCCCGCTTGCGGACCTCATTTTCGTCGATGCCGAGTTCCTCCGCCAGGATCCGGATCACCTGCGGCCCGCAGAACCCGGACTGGCATCTGCCCATGCCGGCGCGGACCCGGCGCTTCACAGCGTCCAGAGTCTTCGCGCCCACCGGTCTGCGGATTGCCTGCCGGATCTCGCTCTCCGTCACCTGCTCGCAGCGGCAGATGATCTTGCCGTACAGCGGATCCGCCTGGATCAAAGCATCCTTCTCCTCGTCGGTCTTGTCTGCGAACCGGACGATGCCCCGGCGGTAACGGATCCAGCCGACCTTCCGCTCGGCCTCAAAACCCGCCGCCTTCATCTCGTGGACCGTGTACTTGGCGATGGCCAGGCTCGACGTCAATCCTGTGGAACGGATGCCGGAAATGCCGACGTATCCTTTGACCTTCTCGGAGATCAGGATGTTGTAGCCCTCCGGTTCCCGGGCCGGCCTCACACCGACGAACTGGGTGATCGTGTCGGAGAACTGCAGGCCCGGCACCATGTCCAGCGCCTTCCGCTTGATCTCCGCCATGCCCTCCCGGGTCGTCTTCTTGTCGGTCTTGTCCTCGATGTCGTCCGCCGTCGGTCCCACCAGGATGTTGCCGTCCACGGTCGGGATGACCAGGACGCCGCGGGTCTTGGCGCTCGGGATCGAGGAGATGATGTGGGAGACCTTGACCGGCGTCTCGTGGCTCAGGACGTAGAATTCGCCCTTCCGAGGGTGTACGGAAAAATCGCATTCCTCCACCATTTTGGCGATGTCGTCGCAGTGCAGTCCCGCCGCGTTGATGATCCATTTCGCCTTGATGTCGCCCCGGGTGGTGTGGACCGTCTCGATCCTGCCGCCCGCCACGTCCATGCCGGTGACCTTGCAGTCCAGCAGGAAGTCCACGCCGTTCTCCGCAGCGTTCTCCGCCTGGGCGACCACCATCAGAAACTGGTTGATCTGGGAGTCCCGCGGGCTGTAGATGCCGCCCAGGATGTCCGGGTTCAGGACCGGTTCCATCGCCAGGACCTCTTCCTTCGGCAGGAACTCGTAGTCGTAGACGCCGTTCTGGAAAGCCTTTTCCAGGAGGTTCGGCACGACCTCGAGCTGCTCCGGATAGACGACCGGCGCGATGCTGCCGCAGTGGCTGATCGGCACGTCCAGCTCCCGGCACAGCACGTCGATCATGCTGTGGGAGATCGTTCTGAGCCGGCACTCCAGCGTGCCCGGCGTCATGGTGGCGCTCGTGGAGGTCAGGCCGCTGTTCGACTTGGAGGCCTCGCCGCCCACGTCGTCGTTCTTGTCGCAGACCAGAACGTCCACCTTGTATTTGGAGAATTCCCGGGCGAGCGCCACGCCGACGGCGCCCGCGCCGATGATCAGTACATCAGTTTGGTACATCAGCGCACCTCCTCTTCGATCGTCATGGAAGCCACCAGGTCCGTCCCGGTCCCCAGGAAGTCCTTCTCGATGACGTCTCCGCAGTGCACCGGCGCCATCACGGTGATCGCTTTGGTCTCTGCCGCTCCGTCCATCAGGTCCGCCTTCGGGATCGGCGCTGCCGTCCTCACCGGCAGCATCCGGCGGAAGCCGTCTTCGATCCGGACGGACGACGTGAATACTCTCTTCGGGTCGAAGCACTCATCGAGGGAGTACGCGATCCCTCTCTTGCACCGGTTGCCCTCGACCACCGCGTCCTCCCGCGACGTATAGGTCACCGTGATCTCGCAGCCGTTCGGGCACACCGTGCAAACAAGCGTCTTCGTCATACCAACACCTCCCCATGGGATGCGGTGACCTCCACCGGCCCCCGGATCCCCTTCACCAGCTCAGCCGGGATCACCAGGGTCTCCATGGTACCCGGACTGGTCCTCTGGACCCTTCTCTCCGCCAGGACGCGGCCGTCCGCCCCGTCTTTGACGGTCAAAACCGAATCTCTTCCCGGCAGTACCGTCCTGAAGTACAGCGTGATGTCCTCGCTGCCGTCCGGCACGATCCTCTGCGGGCAGACGTAGCGGACGCCCTCGCACGGGACCGTCTCGATCTCCGTCTCGGCCGGCAGCCTGCCGGCGGCGTACAGAGCGGCGTACCGTCCCGCGGCCTCGCTCTCCATGCTGACGTGATCAACCAGGTCGTTGACGTGCAGCACGTTGCCGCAGGCGACCACGGACGGCATCTCCGTCTGGCGATACTGGTTGACGATCGCGCCCTTGGTGATGCCGGACAGGGTGACGCCGCCGGTGCGGCTCAGCTCGTTCTCCGGGATCAGGCCGACGGAGAGCAGCAGCGTATCGCAGGTCACGACCTCCGCCTTCTCCATGATCGGCTGTTTCTTCTCGTCCACCGGCGCGATGGTCACGCTCTCCACCCGGTCGATGCCGTTGATATCCACCACGGTGTGGGACAGCAGCAGCGGGATGTCGAAATCATCCAGGCACTGTACCTTGTTCCTGGTCAGTCCCGCCAGGAACGGCATGATCTCCACGACCGCCTTGACGTGGGCACCCTCCAGGGTGAGCCGGCGCGCCATGATCATGCCGATGTCCCCGCTTCCGAGGATCACGACCTCTCTGCCAACCTTGTCGCCGTAGATATTGATCAGCTTCTGGGCAGTGCCTGCGGTATAGATCCCCGACGGGCGGCTTCCCGGGATCTCCAGATTCGCCCGGGTCCTCTCCCGGCAGCCCATCGCCAGCACCAGGGCGCGGTACTCGATGTGGATGAGCCCGGCAGTGCTGGTGCACACCAGCAGGTGGTCCCGGATCTCCAGCGCAGTGGTATCCAGCAGGACCTGTACGCCCAGCTCCTTCGCGCGGTCCGCAAAGCGTTCCGCGTACTCCGGGCCGGTCAGTTCCTCGCCGAAATAGCGCAGGCCGAAGCCCGGATGGATGCACTGCTGCAGGATCCCGCCGGGATGGATGTCTCTCTCGATCAGCAGCACGTTCTTCGCCCCTGTTTCCATCGCGGATACTGCTGCTGCCAGGCCCGCCGGGCCGGCGCCGACGACCGCTACATCACAGGATAATGATCTCATAGTGCCGTTCCTCCCTTTGATCCTATTAGAAACGCGGATGCGCGTTTCCTCTCTCCTTTGTTAAGAAAATGTAAACATTTTGTTAACTTCTGATTCGATTATAGCATATGAAATCACGAAATCAACATAATATTCTCGTAAATTGATGTATACATGCGGCTTTCTCCGTTGCAGTTTTGTTTCATTGTGGATATAATATGGGCAGGAACGGCCGTCCGCGGCGCAGACTGACAGAGAAACGAGGGCAGAACATGAAAAACGCCAGACAAAAAGAACTGATCCGCATCATGGAATCCAAGGGATTCCTGGAGACCGCTGCTGCCGCGGAACGGTTCGGCGTCTCCCTTGCGACCATCCGGCGCGACCTGGATGACCTGGAGCAGGAAGGCCTGATCGAGAAGAAGTACGGAGGGGCGGAACTGGTGAACCGCGAGAAGGCGGACGTCCTGCCTTACAAGAACCGGCAGAAGATCGCCTTCCACGAGAAGGAGAAGATGGCCGAATACGTCATGCCGTACATCCACGACGGCTCGGTGATCGCCCTGGACTCCGGCACCACCATCTTCGAGGTGTGCAAACGGATGAAAGAAAAAAAGGACATCCTCGCGATCTGCGTGGACATCCATGCCGCCACCAAGATCCTCTCGGTGAGCAAAAACAAAGTATATATGATGGGCGGGTTCCTCACCCCTTACGGCGCTTCCTCCTGCGACTTCGCCGCCGAGTTCACCAAGCAGATCAGCGGCATCGACCTCTTCCTCTGCAGCGCGGACGGTATCGACCCCCTCTCCGGATTCACCTCCGACGAGGTCTGGATCAACGACCTGAAGAAATACTACATTTCCGTGGCGAAGAAGACGATCGTCCTCGCCGACCACACCAAGTTCACCAAGAGCAGCTTCTACCGCATGTGCGACTTCGCCGACATCGATCTTCTGGTGACGGACGAAGGCACGCCGGACGTGATCCTGTCCGAGCTCGCTGAACGGGGCCTGAAGCAGTGGATCAAAGTCCCTCTTTGATCAGCTTCTCCTTCGCCGCCCGGGACAGCTTCTTGATCGCAGCCTCCCGGCGGAGCGCGGCGCTCTTGTCCTCCGCCGCCTCCCAGTAGGCGAGGGTCACCGGCAGGCGGGAGCGGGTGTACTTAGCCCCCTGCCCCGCATTGTGGGCCGCCACCCTGGCGGCCACGTCCGTGGTCCATCCCGTATACAGGCTGCCGTCCCGGCAGCGCACCATGTAGACATAGGCGGACGGCGCTTCAGGCGCCGCCGCTTTTTTCGTTTCCGGTTCTTTCTTATCCATGGGTCCAGTATAGCACATCTTCATCAAAAAACAGAGCCCATCCCCCTCCATCCCGTCGGGGCGGGAGGACTTGCCCTTCATTTTTTCACCCCTGCAGCCTCCCGGCGCTCCGGAAGTGAAAAAACCATCTCCATCCCCCTCCGTCCCGTCGGGACGGGCCTACTTGCCCTTCATTTTTTCACCCCTGCAGCCTCCCGGCGCTCCGGAAGTGAGAAAAACATCTCCATCCCCCTCCACCCCGTCGG
>CADCOV010000208.1 GCA_902803185.1 uncultured Eubacteriales bacterium | reverse complement strand
CTTTCTGTAAGGCAGATCGCAGTCCTTTGCTTCTTAATTATATAGCAAAACGGGGTGCCGGGCAACGCATCCGGCCCCGGGCGGCGGGAGATTTGACAAATTCCCTGTGACCTTCGGGAAAAGAATGGTACTATATCATTGAAAGGCCTTTCAACGATATCAGAGGAACATCCATGGAAGATCAGAGGATCATAGAACTGTTTTTTGCCCGGGACGAGGAGGCGCTCACGGCGGCGGAGAAGAAGTACGGGGGGTACTGCCTCTCCATCGCTTCCCGCATGCTCCGGACCCGGGAGGACGCGGAGGAGTGCGTGAACGACACCTGGCTGGGGGCCTGGGAGTCGATCCCGCCCCACCGGCCGGAGAAGCTCGGCGCCTATCTGGGGAAGATCACCCGGAACCTGGCGCTGAAGATCGTCCGCCGGGACACTGCTGCCAAGCGGGGCGGCGGCGAATACGAGCTGGCCCTGGACGAACTCCAGGGGGCGATCCCGGCAGGGGGCAGCGTGGACGACCAGCTGCTCACCGGCGAGCTCACGGAGGCGATCAACCGCTTCCTGGCCGCGCTGACCCAGGAGGAGAGGGTGCTGTTCGTGCGGCGCTACTTCTACTTTGATTCCGTCAAGGAGCTGGCGGCCGCCTTCGGGTTCACGGAGAGCAAGGTCAAGATGCAGCTCAAGCGGACGAGGGACCGGCTGATGCAGAAGCTGAAAGAAGAAGGGATGATGGGATGAGCGAGAAGAAACTGATCGACGCCATCGGCGGGATCGAAGACGAATACATCGAGGAAGCGGAAACGATGAAACAGCGGGCCCTGGCGAAGGCAGAGCTCGCGAAGGGCCCGGAGAAGGCCGGGGCGGACGCCGCTGCCAAAAGGAAACGCCTGCGCCGCTTCGGCGCCCTGGCGGCGGGCCTGATCCTGGTCTCCGTGGTGGGCGTCAAAGCCGCCATGGACAGCGGGATGCTCGACCTGTTCGCGAGGAACGGCGCCAGCGGCGGCGACATGGCCTATATGACGGAGGAATCCGGCGTCGAGGCTGCAGGCGGATCCGCTGTCGTGGACAAGAGCGAAGCCCCGGCGGATGCCTCCGGGGAAATGCCTTCGGCCACCGCCGGCGGGGAGGACGCCGCGGAAGACCCGTATGAAGGCGAGGCAGAGAGTGAATACGAATCCGAGGATGAGACTGAGATCGCCGTGGACCCGGGCACGCCGTCAGAGCCTGCCATGAACGGAGAGGCCTTCGTCCTCACCGCTGCGGAGTGGAACGATCTGGACAACTGGCCGTTCTTCACCAACCTGGTGAACACCGGGACCATCGGCTTCCCAGCCTTCAGGGTCGATCCGCGTTTCAGGACCAAGGTCGTCCTGACGGACAGCTACGGGGACCCGGCTCCGGGCGAGACCGTGACCCTGCTGGACGAGGCGGAGAACGTGCTTTGGACCGCACAGAGCGGCCTGGACGGCTGCGCCTATCTCTTCTGTGACGAGGGCGAGACGCCGGCCTATGTATCGGTGAACGGCGGGGCGCCGCAGGCTTTGGTCACGGAGGTGAACGAGCCGGATGACCCGCAGGGGGAGGCGGTGGTGACGCCGACGGAGGAGCTGTATCTGGCGGTGGAGCCGGAAGCTCCTACGCCGCAGGGCCTGCAGGTGATGTTCCTGATCGACACCACCGGTTCCATGGGGGACGAACTGGCGTATCTCCAGATGGACTTCGCGTCCATCGCCCGGGAAGCAGGGGCGGCCGGCACCAGCTGGTCGGTGAACTTCTACCGGGACGAGGGCGACGACTACGTGACGAAGACGAACGCCTTCACCACCGACGCGGAGGAAGCCGCAGCCCAGATCGGCGCGGAGTACGCGGACGGCGGCGGAGACTACCCTGAAGCGGTGGCGGACATCCTGAGAGAGACCATCACCGAAAACGGCGAATGGCGGGAGGACTGCAATAAAATCGCCTTCCTGATCTTCGACGCGCCGCCGCACGAGGGCACAGAGGCGGCGGTGGCGGAAGCGGTCCGCAGCGCGGCAGCCCGGGGCATCCACCTGATCCCGGTGGTCTCCTCCGGCGCCGAGCGGGACGTGGAGCTCTTCGGCCGGGCGATCGCCATCT
>CADCOV010000207.1 GCA_902803185.1 uncultured Eubacteriales bacterium | reverse complement strand
TCCTGCAGGGGCTGGAGACGCTGCCGATCCGGGTGGAGCGGCATACGGAGAACGCTTTGAAGATCGTGGACTACCTGGCGAAGCATCCGCAGGTGGAGGCGGTGCACCATCCGTCCCTGCCGGGAGAGCCGTCCCACGACCTGTATCAGCGGTATCTGCCGGAGGGCGGCGGCTCCATCTTCACCTTCGAGATCAAAGGGGACGCGGAGACGGCGAAGGCCTTCATCGACCACCTGGCCATCTTCTCCCTCCTCGCCAACGTGGCGGACGTGAAGTCCCTGGTCATCCATCCGGCCAGCACCACCCACTCCCAGCTGACGGAGGAGGAGCTGCTGGACCAGGGCATCAAGCCGAACACCATCCGGCTCTCCATCGGCATCGAAAAGGCGGCGGACCTGATCGCCGCCCTGGAAGCGGCCTTCGAGGCGGTCAAATAGAATA
The DNA here is from genome assembly GCA_902803185.1 of uncultured Eubacteriales bacterium. Classification (GTDB taxonomy): domain Bacteria; phylum Bacillota; class Clostridia; order Peptostreptococcales; family Anaerovoracaceae; genus Eubacterium_B. The sequence goes on along the minus strand of CADCOV010000207.1, from coordinate 3,768 downwards.
GAAGGAAATCAAAAAGCCCTCCGCGGGATGCGGAGGGCGATTTTGCCTTTAGAGGCCCATCTTTCCTTTGATCAAAGCCATCAACTCCTGGTAGGAGTCGGTGTTCGGGAGCTCCGGATGGGCTTTTTTGATCTCCTCCGTGGAGCGGAAGAGGACGCCCAGGCTGCTGGCCTTGAGCATGCCCAGGTCGTTCAGGCTGTCGCCGGCGGCGATGGTGTCGAAGCCCATGTGCTGCAGGCCCTGGACGGTGGTGAGCTTGGTCCCGGCACAGCGCAGGGCGTAGTCCGTGATCATGCCGTCCTCGCCGATGACGAGCTCGTTGCAGAAGAGGGTCGGCCGGTCCAGCTTCTCCATCAGCGGTCCCACGAACTGGGTGAAGGTGTCGGAGACGATGATGACCTGAGAGAAGGAGCGAAGCTCGTGCAGGAACTCCTTGGCGCCCGGCAGCGGGTCGACGCGGGAGATGGTCTCCCGGATCTCCCGGATCCCGAGCTTATGGGCACGGAGGATGTCGATCCGGTATTTCATGAGCTTGTCGTAATCCGGTTCTTCCCTGGTCGTGATCCTGAGCTCAGGGATCCCGGACTCCTCGGCAAAGGCGATCCAGATCTCCGGAGTGACGACACCTTCCATATCTAAACAAGTAATGAACATATTTTTTATCCTTTCGCCACAAAAATTAAAGTACTTCACCATGGTAACGCAATGATGAAGTACTGTCAAGTGTGGCACAGGTTCTTTTTTTCGTACAAGCGGGGGCTTACGCCTCCGGGCAGGCGATCTCGGCCATGTCCTCGATCATGTGGTGGAGGGCCTGGGCCTGCGGGGTGTCGGCGGCCCGGTAATAGACCTCCTTGCCCTCCCGGCGGGAGACCAGGAGTCCCGCGTTCCTGAGCTGCCGCAGGTGGTGGGAGACCGCAGGGGAGGACATGTCCATCAGATAGGAGATGTTGGTGACGCACTCCTCGCAGTGGCAGAGCAGCCAGAAGATCCGGATGCGGATCGGGTCGCTGACGAGCTTGAACAGGGTGGAGACGGTCTCGAATTCCTCCACCTGGGGCATGTGATCAAAGAGCTTCTCTGTGCAGTGCCCGTGGTCGTGGGGCATGGATGTGTGCGCCATAGGGTCCTCCCGGATGATCAAATACTGGATACCACATATTTTATCATAAAGAGAAAAAGGAAAAAAGCAGAAACATCCTGTTGACGAACGACGAAAAGGGGTATAGTATAGTTGTAGAAACAATTAAACAATCGTTTAATCGATTGGCCGGACGCAGGTCCGGTGCAAGGATAAGGAGAACGAGGATGAAGAAGACCTATAAGATCGACGTGGACTGCGCGAACTGCGCCAACAAGATGGAAGTCGCCGCGAAGAACACCGAGGGCGTCAAGGATGCGGTCGTCAATTTCATGACCCTCAAGATGAAGGTGGAATTCGAAGAGGGCGCCGACGTGGACGCTGTCATGCAGGAAGTCCTGAAGAACTGCAAGAAGGCGGAGTCCGACTGCGAGATCTTCTTTTAACTGAAAGCTGAGCATCCCGCACCCCGGCTGCGCCAGGGGTGCATATTATCGGAAAACGATTAAAAGATTCTTTAATCGTTTTCGGAGGCGACTATGAATAAGAAGCAGAAAAAGATGCTCATCCGCATCCTGGCTGCGGCGGCTTTGATGGTGGTGATCCACTTCCTGCCGCTCAGCGGGATCCCGCGGTTCGCCGCCTACATGGTGCCGTACCTGGTCATCGGCTACGACATCCTGATCAAGGCGGGGAAGGGGATCCGCAACGGCCAGGTGCTGGATGAGAACTTCCTGATGGCGGTGGCGACCATCGGCGCCATCGCGCTGGCTCTGTACGAAGAAGGCGACTACACCGAGGCGGTGGCGGTCATGCTGTTCTACCAGATCGGCGAGTGGTTCCAGAGCTACGCCGTCGGCAGGAGCCGGCGGAGCATCTCGGAGCTCATGGACATCCGGCCGGATTACGCGAACATCGAAGCGGACGGGGAACTGGAACAGGTGGATCCGGACGACGTGGAGGTGGGCACCGTCATCGTGGTGCAGCCCGGCGAGAAGGTGCCGATCGACGGCATCGTGGTCACCGGCAGCTCCACCCTGGACACCGCGGCCCTGACCGGCGAGAGCCTGCCGCGGGACGTGAAGGAAGGGGACGAGGTCATCAGCGGCTGCATCAACATGAGCGGCGTCCTGAGGATCGAGACCACCAAGGAGTTCGGCGAATCCACCGCCAGCAAGATCCTGGACCTGGTGGAGAACGCCAGCTCCCTCAAATCCAGATCGGAGAATTTCATCTCCCGGTTCGCCCGGGTCTACACGCCGGCGGTGTGCCTGAGCGCACTGGTCCTGGCGGTCCTGCCGCCTCTCGTCCGGATGCTCGCCATGGGGCTGGCGCCGGCCTGGGGAGACTGGATCTACCGGGCTTTGACCTTCCTGGTCATCAGCTGCCCGTGCGCGCTGGTGGTCAGCATCCCGCTGAGCTTCTTCGCGGGGCTGGGCGGTGCCTCCAACGCGGGCGTTTTGATCAAAGGCTCCAACTACCTGGAGACCCTCTCCAAGGTGCGGACGGTGGTCTTCGATAAGACCGGGACCCTGACCCGGGGCGTGTTCGAGGTGGACGGCATCCACCACAGCACGATGGAGGATGCGAAGCTGCTGGAGCTGGCGGCCCACGCGGAGTGCGCCTCCTCCCATCCGATCAGCAAGAGCATCCGGGCTGCCTGGGGCGGAGAGGTCGATAGGGACCGGGTCACCGACATCCGGGAGATCTCCGGCAGCGGCATCACCGCAAAGGTGGACGGCCGGGAGATCGCCATCGGCAACGACAAGCTGATGCGGGCCATCGGGGTGGAACCGATCGCCTGCCATTCCGTGGGGACGATCCTCCACATAGCGGTGGACGGCGCCTATGCGGGCCACATCGTCATCGGCGACGTGATCAAACCGACGGCGAAGGAGGCCATGGAGCGCCTCCGCCGGGCCGGCGTCACCAGGACGGTCATGCTGACCGGCGACGCGGAGAAGGTGGCCGCGAAGGTGGCGGCGGACCTGGCGATCACCGAATACCACAGCGAGCTCCTGCCGGCGGACAAGGTCGCCCGGGTGGAGAAGCTCCTCGCGGCCAGAGGGAGCAAGGAGGCCGTGGCTTTCGTCGGCGACGGCATCAACGATGCGCCGGTGCTGTCCCGGGCGGACATCGGCATCGCCATGGGCGCCATGGGCTCCGACGCGGCCATCGAGGCGGCGGATGTGGTTTTGATGGATGATGATCCGAAGAAGATCTCTGCCGCCATCGGCATCGCCAGAAAGTGCATGCGGATCGTCTACGAGAACATCTGGTTCGCCATCGGCATCAAGCTGTTCTGCCTGCTCCTGGGCGCGCTGGGCATCGCCAACATGTGGCTGGCGGTGTTCGCGGACGTGGGCGTCATGGTGCTGGCCGTGCTCAACGCCATCCGGGCGCTGTTCGTCAAAAGATACCTTTAAGACAGAGGATACACGGGGCCGCCGCAGGGCGGCCCTTTCTTTTGACAAAGCGGACAAACCGCGCTATAGTGATGCATAGGAGGACGGTCCTTTGTTCATCATCTACGGGTTATTATCAGGCATCATCATGCCTTGTCAGACGAGCATCAATAACAGACTGCAGAGGTCGGTGCTGTCGCCGTTCATGGCGTCGCTGGTCTCCTTTTTTGTGGGGACGGTGTTCCTCGCAGCCATCGTGCTGGTCCGGTGCGGGGGATTCGG
>CADCOV010000206.1 GCA_902803185.1 uncultured Eubacteriales bacterium | reverse complement strand
GGGAAGTTGCCCACGTGCTGATTGGAGCCGGTGAGCTGGTTGAACAAAGTGGTCTTGCCGCTGTTCTGGTTTCCCACCAGAGCAAAGGTCAGGGCCGTCCCCTCCGGCAGCGGCGTACCGGTGCCCTTCGGGTGGAACTTGCCCTCCTCGCCCAGGCCCGGGTGGGCCGTGGCCTGCTTGCGCTGGGCCGCTTCCTCCGCCTTCGCCTGCTGCCCGGTGAGGAGCTCGGCCTCTATCTTTTCCGCGTCCGCCAGCCGCAGGGTGAGTTCATAGCCGTGGAGCCTCAGCTCCATCGGGTCCCCCAGCGGTGCCAGCTTGACCAGGGTGACTTCCACCCCGGGGATCACGCCCATATCCAGGAAATGCTGCCGCAAAGCACCCTCGCCGCCAACCGCGGTGACGACGGCGCTCTGGCCCGGAACCAGGTCTTTGATCGTCATATTAAACACCTCTATCTTCAGTTAGTTGCCTTATCCAGTGTAACAGACTTCTACCGCAAAGGCAACCGCTGTGGTATAATACGGGTATAGGGAGGTGACTGCGATGAGCGACTATAAGAGATGGAGATCCAACGACGGGAACGATATGTTCAAGAACGGCAATAAGTTTTGGGATCAGAACGGGAACAGCGCCTTCCAGACGGGCAACAAGATCTGGGGAGCCGACAGCACCACCACCTTTAACGATGACAGCGGCAACTTCTGGAACTCTTCCTACAGCACCGCCACCCACTCCACCGGCGACGTCTTCTGGGGCGCCAACGGCAAGCGCTACGAGTGGGACGGGAACAACACCCTCCGCTGCTCCGACGGCCGCGTCTGGTGGGGCGTCACGAGCCATGCGGAGGCGGAGCAGATCGTGGCCTTCGACCACTGAATGATCCATTTTTTGCAGGGGTTTTCTCCGCAGGGGTTGACAACCCCTCCCCCTTGCATATACACTGACACAGAAATGAATAGTTCCCGGTAGGTAAGGCTACCGCAGGGATACGGGCTGCTGCCGCGAAATGGTGGAGACATCATGAGATGGTTTGAACAGGCGATATCGAATCCAAGGTATCATCTAACGCAGTTTCATCGCCCTGCGATGCTAAAGCTTGAACGGTAAGTTCCAACGACCCGCATCCGCGGGGTACCTGCCACCCACAGGTATCCCGCGGTTTTTCTTTTGTTCACGGAAAGGAGGAGAAAGATGGCAGATCACAAGGCAACGATCGAGAGCATGCTGACGGCTTTGATCGAGGGGCGCAAGTTCCGAAGTATCAAGGATATCGTCGTGACCATGACGCCCCAGGACATCGCCGCGATCCTGGAAGAGCTGGACGAAGAGACCCTCACCCTCATCTTCCGCCTCCTGCCGAAGGACATGGCGGCGGAGACCTTCGTCGAGATGGAGCCGGAGGCCCAGCAGGCCCTGATCAAAAGTTTCTCCGACGATGAGCTCCGCGAGGTCATGGAGGAGCTCTACGTGGACGACGCGGTGGACCTGATCGAGGAGATGCCTGCCAACGTGGTGAAGCGGATCCTCGCCCAGACAGACCACAACATGCGGCGCTCTATCAACGAGTTGCTGCAGTACCCGGAGAACTCCGCTGGCTCCATCATGACCACGGAGTACGTCTCCCTCCGGCCGAACATGACCGTCTCCGAGGCCTTCATGCGGATCCGCCGGACCGCGGTCAACAAAGAGACCATCTACACCTGCTACGTCACCGAGGACCGCAAGCTCCTGGGCATCGTGACCCTGAAGGACCTGCTCCTGGTCTCCGATGACGACACTTTGATCCGGGACATCATGGACGAGAACGTCATCGCCGTCCACACCCTGGCCGCCAGCGAAGACGTGGCCAGGGACCTGGCAAAATACGACTTCCTGGCCCTGCCGGTCCTGGACAAAGACGACCGGATGGTGGGTATCATCACCTTCGACGACGCCATCGACGTCCTCGAGGAAGAGGCCACCGAGGACATGGAGCTGATGGGCGGTATGAGCCCGTCGGACAAGACCTACAGCCGCTCGGGCCCGCTGGACCTGTTCAAGCACCGGATCCCGTGGCTGCTGCTCCTCATGGTCTCCGCCACCTTCACCGGCATCATCATCACCCGCTTCGAGAACGCCCTGGCCGCCCAGGTGGTCCTCACCGCCTTCATCCCGATGCTGATGGACACCGGCGGCAACTCCGGCTCCCAGTCCTCGGTCACGGTGATCCGCGCCCTCTCCTTAGGCGAGCTGGAGTTTTCCGACCTCCCTTCCGTCATCTGGAAGGAGATCCGCACCGCCGTGCTCTGCGGCGTCACCCTCTCCGCGGACTGCTTCGTCAAGATCATGCTGGTGGACCGGATGCTGCTGGGGAACGCCGGGGTCACCATCCCGGTGGCGGCCACCGTCTGCGTCACCATGGCGGCCACGGTCCTCATCGCCAAGATCATCGGCTGCGCCCTTCCGATGTGCGCGCGGCGCCTCGGCTTCGACCCGGCGGTCATGGCGAGCCCGTTCATCACCACCATCGTGGACGCCCTCTCCCTGCTGGTCTTTTTCGGCGTCGCCAGCACCCTGCTCTTCTGACAAAACCGGCACTTTCCAACGCCCGTTCCCGCCCGCCGGGAACGGGCATTTTTCAATGCTTTTAAGCAATCCCGGATTGTACGTAAAAAAGTCCATTCGTTTTGATATTTTTTTGACAGAATCCTATTGACTCGTGTATACAACATACATATACTTATGTCAAAGTATTCACAATCCCTGTCTTTTCTTGCGCAAAATGGAGAGATGACGGGGACGGATGTCATGAACAGAGAACCTTTCAGGAGGCACCATGAAAAGAGCGCTGAACGGCGAGACCCTCGCCAAGATCGACCGCATCGTAGACGCCCACCGGGGCGAGCTGGGGCCGGTCAAACTCATGCTCCACGACGTACAGCATGAGCTCGGTTACATCCCTTTCGAAGCCATGGAGAAGATCGCTGAGGCGGCCGGCGTCTCTGTGGCGGAAGTATTCGGCGTCGTCACCTTCTACACCCAGTTCACCACTGAGCCGAAGGGCAAGCACGTCATCAACGTCTGCCTCGGCACCGCCTGCTACGTCAAGGGCAGCCAGGCCATCCTCGACCAGGTCTGCGAGCTCACCCACACCGCCGTCAACAAGACTTCCGAAGACGGTCTTTTCTCCGTTGACGCCACCCGCTGCCTCGGCGCATGCGGCCTCGCCCCGATCATCATCGTCGACGGCCAGGTCCACGGCAACCTCACCGATCCTAAGGTGCTGAACCACATCATCAGTGAGATCAAGCTGAGCGAAGGCATCGTCCTCTAAAGAAGGGAGAAACAGAGAATGAAAAGCGTACAGGAACTGAAAGCGCTTCGTGACAGGGTCTACTCCCAGGTCTCCCTCCGCGTCGGCAACGGCAGCGCGGCGCAGGCGGCCACAGGAGAAGAGGTCAACGAACAGATCAATATCGCGGAGGGCAGCACGGTCCGCAAGAACGTGCTGGTCTGCAGCGGCACCGGCTGCACCTCCTCCCGCTCCCCTGAGATCCTGGAGAATTTCCGCAAGGCCCTGGAGAAATTTGATCTCCAGGACGAGGTCAGGGTCTTCAAGACCGGCTGCTTCGGGCTTTGTCAGAGAGGCCCGATCGTCGTCGTCTATCCGGACAACGTCTACTACTGCCACGTGAAGCCGGAGGACGTGGACGAGATCGCCTACGAACACCTCAAGCAGGGCAACGTGATCGAGCGCCTCGAGATGTACGACATCGATCCTGAGACCCAGGAGAAGATCCTCGACATCGCGAAGATCCCGTTCTACGCCAAGCAGATGCGCATCGCGCTGAAGAACTGCGGCGTCATCGACCCTGAGAACATCGAAGAATACATCGCCATGGACGGCTACCAGGCCCTGGCCAAGGTCCTGACCGAGATGACCCCGGACGACGTCATCGACACCATGCTGGCGGCCGGCCTCCGGGGCAGAGGCGGCGGCGGCTTCCCTACCGGCAAGAAGTGGCGCTTTGCCGCCAACGAGCCGAAGGGCCAGAAGTACGTCATCTGCAACGCCGACGAGGGCGACCCGGGCGCGTTCATGGACCGCTCCATCATGGAGGGCGATCCGCACGCCATCATCGAGGCCATGGAGATCGCCGGCTACGCCATCGGCGCCAACCACGGCTACGTCTACATCCGCGCGGAGTACCCGATCGCCGTCGAGCGTCTGAAGATCGCCATCAAGCAGGCCAAGGAAATGGGCCTGCTGGGCAAGGACATCTTCGGCACCGGCTTTGACTTTGATCTGGAGATCCGGCTCGGCGCAGGCGCCTTCGTCTGCGGCGAAGAGACCGCGCTCATCGCCTCCATCGAGGGCCAGCGCGGCAACCCGCGGAACAAGCCGCCGTTCCCGGCCCAGGCCGGCGTCTGGGGCAAGCCGACCATCATCAACAACGTGGAGACCTTCGCCAACGTGGCGCAGATCATCCTCAAGGGCGCCGACTGGTTCAGCTCCATCGGCACCGAGAAGAGCAAGGGCACCAAGGTCTTCGCCCTCGGCGGCAAGATCGTCAACACCGGCCTCGTGGAGATCCCGATGGGCACCACCCTCCGGGAGGTCATCTACGAGATCGGCGGCGGCTGCCCGAACGGCAAGAGATTCAAGGCCGTCCAGACCGGCGGCCCGTCCGGCGGCTGCCTCACCGAGGAGGAGCTGGACGTTCCGATCGACTACGACAACCTCACCGCCCGCGGCTCCATGATGGGCTCCGGCGGCATGATCGTCCTGGACGAGGACAACTGCATGGTCGACGTGGCCCGCTTCTACATGGACTTCATCGTCGACGAGAGCTGCGGCAAGTGCACCCCGTGCCGCGTCGGCACCCAGCGCCTGCTGGAGATGCTGACCGCCATCACCGAGGGCCGGGGCACCCCGGAGCTCCTCGAGGAGATGGAGAGCCTCTGCGAGTTCATCAAAGCCGACTCCCTCTGCGGCCTCGGCCAGACGGCCCCTAACCCGATCCAGTCCACCATCGGCAAGTTCAGAGAGGAATACAACGCCCACGTCATCGACAAGCGCTGCCCGGCCAAGGTCTGCAAGGCGCTCCTCCAGTTCAAGATCGATCCGGACAAGTGCCGCAAGTGCTCTCTCTGCGCCAAGGCCTGCCCGGTGGAAGCCATCAGCGGCGTCACCGGCAAGATTCCGTTCTACATCGATCCGGACAAATGCATCAAGTGCGGCACCTGTATCCACACCTGCCACTTCGGCGCGATAGAAAGGGGTTAAATCATGGCAACTGTCAATCTCAAGATCAATGGCCACAGCTACCGCGTCGAGGACAACCAGACCGTGCTGGAGGCCTGCCTCAAGGTCGGGATCCGCATCCCTACCCTCTGCTTCCTGAAGGACATCAACCAGACCGGTGCCTGCCGCGTCTGCCTGGTCGAGGTCAAAGGTGAACACCGCCTCGTCAGCAGCTGCACCTACCCGGTCAGAGAGGGCCTGGAGGTCCTCACCCACTCCGCCCGCGTCCTGGCCGCCCGCCAGAACACGGTGGAGCTCATCCTGAGCAACCACTCCCAGAACTGCCTGGAGTGCCCGAG
>CADCOV010000205.1 GCA_902803185.1 uncultured Eubacteriales bacterium | reverse complement strand
TTCAAGATCACGATGTGCGGCAGCGCCACGGTTCTGTTCTATACCGACCGTGACCCTCAAATCTACCTGTATGATCTGAACGCCAGTCCGGTTTCCATCCAGCAGAAGCCAGTGACGCTGACTCCGGCGGAGCGGGATTCTCTGAATCGCTTCCTGACCCATTTCGCGGAACAGGGTTGGACGGAATTCGGCGTGGACGAGGCCGACGAGTACACGTTTGTGAAATTCGCGCATTTGTATTACAAGATCAATGATTGGACCGCCATCCGCTATCAGGACGGCTTTGAGACGCTGACGCTCGAGCAGGTCAACGAGGTCCTTGGAAAGCTGTTCGGGAAGCGCATTTCTCCCGTGGACGGCACGGACTACACCGCCCAGCGCGGAGGCAACGACGCTCAACACGAGCATTTCCACGACGGTCTGTTCTGGTTCCCTCCCGTGGATGGAGGCAGTCACACGCGATTTGCGGTGTGTGAGGAGGCCTGCAGGGATCTCGGAGACGGGTCCCGGAAACTGGAATTCCGCGTCTACGACGTGACGGATCTCGATGACATTGCCGACAGGCCGGACTACGGATATTCGGGTCTGACGATCGCACAGGCCGAGGAGCTTGTGAAACAGGGCGTCCTGGATCCGGACATGAATGGCACGGCCATCGCTGCGGCTGTGCAGGATGGCTGGCAGCTTTGGCGGTATTACGCCAGCTGGGTGGATCCCGCTTCTCTGGAGAACGAGACTCTGGAGCCTGCGGTGCAGGCCTCCGTCAATTCCCTGCTGAGCCGGCTTGCGGAGCAGGACGTCCGGGACCTGAACGAGCTCAAGGAGGACGAGGGCGCGCTGATGACCTTCGCTTACCATCTGGCGAAGAGCGGCCGGTACGGGGAGATCCCCTTCACGGCGCAGAGCAGGGACGGCAAGGACTATCTCACGTTGAAGCTTTCCGATCTCAACTGGCTTCTGCAGCAGATCTTCCTGAACGCAAAAGCAAATCCGGCGGAGGGCACGACCTTCTCCTGTCCGATCGCTTCCGATCCAGGCGCGCAGGGCTTTGTGAAGGCCGGCGTCGTCTGGTTCCCCTCCGGCGAGGACGTATCCTATCCGAACTTTGTCGTCTGTGACGGCGGGCACACCGCCCCCTATGAGGTGACCTGGGCCGACGGAACGATCGCCTACGCAGATTGTCTCTTCGTGAACTTCCGCGTCTACGAGGCTGGCCTGGAGGATCACAGTCTGAACGCCGACAACTACTGCAAGCTGACTTCTGCGGAAGCGGAGGCTCTGGCGACGGAAAAAACCGTCTATCTTGTGGAAAAGGGCACCGCGGTGATCCTTCCCGCCGGCGGCGGCCAGGTCCTGGACTATCAGGTCTCCTGGGTCGAGCCCGAGGGCTGGGAGGAGGAATGGCCCCAGGAGTATCCCGTCACAGAGTATCGGATCGAAGGAGAAGGCTTCCTGCAGAGCGGCGAGATCTACATGTACCGCTACAAGCAGCTCCCCGAGGCGGAGGGCTACGTGGACGTTCTGACCGGGATCGCCCGGGAGGCCCTGGGTGTCTCCAACGCCTCCTTTGAGATGGACTCCCCCCACGACGGCTACGCCAACTGGTTCATGCCCACCTCCCGCGGCAGCGCATCCGTCTCCGGTTCCAGCATCACGGGTCGGTTCTGCTACAACCTCGCTCCCGGCTTTGACCGGATCCTGGCCGCCAGCGGGACGACGATCACCGACCGCAGCGCAATGGAGGCGGCCGCGACGCGATTCGTGCAGCAGTTTGAGGGGATCACCGGTCCTCTCGAGCTTGCCTACAGCCGCGTGGAGGAACAGGCCTACCACGACGAGCGCTTCATCGGGATGCGGGACGTGATCGTTCCCACGATAACCTTCCTGTTCCGCTCCGGGGAGAACAGCAGGAAGACGGTGAAGGCCCAGGAGGGTCTGACCCTTCCCGTCACCTGCGGCGACAGCTCCCTGGACGATCTGAGCAGCCACGTCTTCGCAGTCCAGGTCTGGCCCGACGGCACGGTCATCCGGGGCGACAACTATATCACCCGGGCGGAGATCGTCGCGGACGGCACAATTCGGATGCCCGACGAGGGCAGCATGGATGCGATTCTCTCCTTTATGACCTCCTTTGCCGAGAACGACGTCTTCGTCCTGGAGTCCGCCGGGATCGAGGAGTACAGCGTCTACTTCGGCCACGGGGAGATCGACCCGATCCTGACGATCCGGTATCATTTTGCCAGCGATCCGGAGGACCATCAAACCACGCAGATCGCCATTCCCGGCCTGCTGGATTGATTAAAATGATGAATTCGGGGATTTTCCTATAGAAAAACGCCGCGCAATATGCTATAATATTGCGCGGCGTTTGTGCGCCTCCTGCGGGCCCTCGCCATTTTGCAACAATTTTGCTTTCTCAAGCGTATTCCTGAAAGAGGTAAACAAGATGATCGACAAGGAAGTCGCCGAGCTTCGGCGCAGATTCCGGCAGGACCGGACCGCGATCACGCGGATCTACGGCTGCTATATCAATCAATTTGCGGAGATCGTCGCCACCTTCGACGATTCTCTGACCATGCTCCCGGTGGAGGAGCAGGAGAAATATCTGGACCTGCTGAAGAAGGGCATCTCCGGCACCATCGGAAAGACCCTCTCCGACATCACCTTCTCCACCGCCCAGGTCCTGGACAGCGACGAGCACCGGCTGCTGACCCGGCTCCGGGACTCCAGGCTGGCGGACCAGGCGGCCAGAGACGCCCTGTATCAGAAGATCGCCGGCTCTCTGAAGCTGGGCGACAACAGCATCCTGGTGCTGCTGGCC
>CADCOV010000204.1 GCA_902803185.1 uncultured Eubacteriales bacterium | reverse complement strand
TCCCGGATCGCCGACGATGCGCAATACCGGACAAAACCAGCAGCGTTACCATTGGTAACGCTGTCTATTCGAATGCCTTTTTGTCGTCTTAACCGTTCATAGCTGCCGACTACGGCAAATATGGATGAAAACAAGGGGCATTACCATTGGTAATACCCCATGTTTCTGTGCGTTTTTCATTCCTCGTGTGCTCCAAAGCCGGCAGTCTCAGCTATTCCGGTCTGGAACAGCATCGTTACCATTGGTAATGCCCCCTGCTCCAAAGCAGTTATCGCCCTCCGACGCACCTCGGCCTGCAGTCTTGCCATATTCCGAAGCAGAAATACCATCATTACCATTGGTAACAGCCGCCTATCCCCTCACCTGTGGCAGGATCAGCCCCAGGATGATCCGCTCCGCTGCCTCTGCATCGAATCTGCCGTCCGGCGTATCCGTCAAAACGATCAGATTCTGTCCGAGCCTGATCCCGTTTCGGTGGTACAGCGCCAGCTTGTTCGTGAAGCCCTCCATATACTGCGGATCTGAGAGCATCCCGGCATACTCCACATACAGGCACTGCCGCACCCGTGTCATAGCTGTGAAATCCGGATACCGGACGACCTTCATACCGTCTGCATCCTGCAGGACGAGCTTCTCTTCATAGCGGAACGGGATACCGTGCATTTTCAACAGCGTATAGATCATATTCTCCGCCATCGATCTCACGTAATGCCCGTCGAAGGTCACGTTGCAGTACGGAGAAAAGGGCTTTGGATTTGATTCATACTCTGCGTCTGCCCACGCCAAAAGCTCCTGATATGCGCTTTGATCGAGTTCACGGCCGGCAGCCAGCTTCCAGGTGCTGGACATCTTAGCGGCGATCGATTCGTAATCATAGGGGCGATACTCATCGATCAAAGCCTGAAGCAGCTTCTTGTCCTTTTCCAATGCGGTCAGCTTTTCCCTGAAATAGCGATTGGACAGATAGCCGATCAGCCTCGGGTCTCCGGCCAGTCCCAGTTCCCGGAGTGGCATCCGCACCTTTCCCTTGCTCTCCCGGACGGAAAACAGCGGTCCTTCTCCGGTCATCCGCATGCAGAGTTCGCCCCACTTCCCCGCAGTCACCCGGCCCCGCGCATCCATCTCCTCCACATTGATCCTTGCCAGCTCACGCAGCGCCGCTTCTACAATAGTACACATGATTCTCCTTTCTCTCATTCCCCGCCTTCATTGTACACTGCCCGAAAACCGGGGGCTTTTTTCCCAAAAAACTTTTTTGAAAAACATTTTCATGCTTAAGGTTCGCCAAAGGTTCGATGGTTATGATGGTACCATCAAAACAAAGGAGGGCACGGAAATGACAAAGGATATCACAGTCTTCAAGAGATACGAGATCAAGTTCCGGCTCAGCAGCGAGCAGAGAACCATGGTGGAGGAAGCGCTGGCGGACAGGATGATCCCGGACGCCCACGGCCAGAGCACCATTTGCAATATATATTACGACACTCCGGACTTCAGGCTGATCAGGAGATCCCAGGAGAAGCCGGAGTACAAGGAGAAGATCCGCCTCCGCAGCTACGGCAAGGTGGACGGAAACGGGAAGGTCTTCCTGGAGCTGAAGAAGAAGTACGACGGCGTCGTCTACAAGCGCCGCATCGAGATGGCGGACGCTCTGGCGGAGATGTGGGTCACGGACCTGCCGGGCGCGCCGGAGGACAGCCAGATCGGCAGAGAGATCCAGTTCTTCCGGGATTTCTACAAGACCCTCCGGCCGGCGGTGTACCTCTGCTACGACAGATGCGCCTACTTCAGCAAGGAGGACCCGAACCTGAGGATCACCTTCGACCGCAACATCCGCTGGAGAGCGGAGAACGTCACCCTCACCGCCGAACCGGGCGGCGAGCAGCTCCTGGGAGAGGGCGAATCCCTGATGGAGGTCAAGACCGCCTCCGCCCTGCCGCTCTGGCTGGTGGAGGTCCTGCAGAAGGGAAACATCAAGAAGGCCTCCTTCTCCAAATACGGCACCGCTTATGAGGAAGGCATCCTGAAGCCGGCTTTGAGAGAGGGCCGCATCCCGGGCGTGAGAGAACGGGCCGCCGCACCGGCGGGGATCCCGGCAAGGCCTGAGAGCCGCCCGGGCAGGAACGTCCGCGAGACCGGAAGACGCGCCGGCGTCGCCGTTTCGGCAGCCGCGCTTTGATATAGATCACTTAGCACAATGACCCCTTAGGGAACCGATAATGAGGAGGAACCTACCATGACCAACGTATTCGCAAGCCTTTATGAAACCGCTGCAGCCGGCAGCCTGACCTTGAGCACCTTCCTGATCAGCCTGATCGCCGCTGTCATCCTGGGCGTCGTCATCGCCGCCGTCTACGGCCACAAGTCCGGGGAATCCAAGGGCTTCCTCGCCACTCTGGCGGTGCTTCCGGGCATCGTCGCCGTCATCATCATGATGGTCAGCGGCAGCCTCGGCGCTTCCGTCGCCGTCGCCGGCGCCTTCTCTCTGGTCCGCTTCCGGTCCAACCCGGGCACCGCCCGCGAGATCTGCGCCGTCTTCCTGGCCATGTCCGTCGGCCTGGCCTGCGGCATCGGCTACCCGGCCTTCGCGGCCCTGTTCACCGTCATCATCGGCGCGCTGATGCTCCTCTTCGAGAAGGTCGGCATCCCGGGCACCGCCAGCTCCGAGCTCAAGAAGCAGCTCAAGATCACCGTCCCGGAGGACCTGGACTACACCGGCGCCTTCGACGACCTCTTCACCAAATACACCACCTCCGCCAAGCTGGTGGCGGTCAAAACCACCAACCTGGGCAGCCTGAACAAGCTGACTTACGACATCACCCTGACCAACGCCGGCTCCGAGAAGCGCCTGATCGACGAGCTCCGCTGCCGGAACGGCAACCTGGAGATCGCGATGTCCATCCCGGCGGTGGGCACCCTTTGATCCCCTTACAACCAACCATATAGCGAACGCCCCGGGCCATATGCGTGTCCGGGGCGTTTTTCTTACGTGTATATTCGGTTTGGTCTCAGATCCTGAGGATGTCGTCCTCGGTGATCAACGGGACGCCTGCTGCCTGGAGGGCTTCCTCACCTGCTGGCGTGTCGGACAGGCGCAGGATCGCGCAGGCGTACTCGCCGGACTGGATGACGAAGGCGTAGGTGTACTCGATGTCGATGCCGGCATCCAGGATCACCTTCAGCACGGCGGCCAGGCCGCCCGGCACGTCCGCCGCTTCCACCGCCACCACGTCGTTGACGGAGTGGAGGACCTCAGCTTTGTTCAAAGCTTCGACGGCGGCCGCCTGGTCATCCACGATCACGCGGAGGATGCCGTAGTCCTTGGTGTCCGCGATGGTCATCGCCCTGAGGCCGACGCCGTTGTCGGAGAAGACCTTGAGCACCGCCTCGAGGGCGCCCTTCTTGTTCTCTACAAATACGGAAATCTGTTTGATCGCCATGGTAGCCTCCTTCTCTCAGTCATGCAGCTTTCTTCTGTCGATCACGCGGACCGCCTTGCCCTCGCTTCTGGTGATGGACTTCGGCGCCACCAGATGGACCTTCGGCCGGATGCCCAGCATGTTCTTGATGGCGGCAGCCAGATCCGCAGCGTCCATGTTGATGTCCTTCACCACGTCGGAGAACTGGTCCGGGTTCATCTCGACGTAGACGTCCAAAGTATCGGTATTGTTCTCGCGGTCCACCTCGATGCGGTAGTTCGGGGAGTAGCCCTCGTTCAGGAGGACGGTCTCGATCTGGGACGGGAACACGTTCACGCCGCGGATGATCAGCATGTCGTCGGAACGGCCCATCGGTTTCCTCATCCGGATGAGGGTACGGCCGCAGGCGCACTTCTCCCTGGTCAGGCAGGTCAGGTCCCTGGTCCTGTAGCGCAGGAGCGGGAAGGCTTCCTTGGTGAGGGAGGTGAAGACCAGCTCGCCGACCTCTCCCTCCGGCAGGACCTCGCCGGTCTCCGGGTCGATGATCTCCGCGATGAAGTGATCCTCGTTGATGTGCATGCCGGCCTGCTCCTCGCACTCGAAGGAGACGCCCGGACCGGAGAGTTCCGTCAGGCCGTAGATGTCGTAGGCCTTGATGCCCAGGGACTTCTCGATGTCCCGGCGCATCTCCTCCGTCCACGGCTCCGCGCCGAAGATGCCCGCCTTCAGCGTGTTCTTATCGCCGTCCATCCCCCTCTCCTTCAGGGACTCACCCAGATAGGCGGCGTAGGACGGGGTGCAGCATAAGATGGTGGCCTGGAGGTCGTTCATGAACTGCAGCTGTCTCTCCGTGTTGCCGGAGGACATCGGCAAAGTCATGGCGCCGAGCTTGTGGGCACCGCCGTGGAGGCCGGCGCCGCCGGTGAACAGGCCGTAGCCGTAGCTGACCTGGCAGACGTCGTCCTCGGTCCCGCCCGCGGCGACGATGGCTCTGGCGCAGCACTCCTCCCAGAGATCCACGTCACCCTGGGTGTAGAATGCCACGACCCGGCGGCCGGTGGTGCCGGAGGTGGAGTGGATGCGGACGCAGTTCTTGAGGTCCGTGGCCAGGAGCCCGTACGGATACTGATCCCTCAGATCCGCCTTGCTCAAAAATGGCAGCTTGTGGAGGTCGTCGATGCCCTTGATGTCATCCGGGGTCAGCCCCTTCTCCTCCATCAGGCCGCGGTAATATGGAACGTTGTCCCAGACGTGCTTCACCTGCCTGACGAGCCGTTCGCTCTGCAGGGCGCGCATCTTGTCCAGTTCCATGGTCTCGAATTCTTTCTGATAAAAACGTTTCTCCATAGTGATTTCCTTCTCATTTCGGGTACGGCATTGGTGGTTTATGGCTCCATTATACACATTCAGATTCGGAAATCAATTGGTTTTCACAAATTTTTCTTTAATAATTTGTGTTGTTCATCAAAAAGTACAATCCGCCGCCGGAGTGTGCGCCGGCGCTTGCCAACGTATTTTGTTTTTGTAAACAATTTAACAAGTGCATCACTGCATAAATTTGTTTTTGCCCGTCCTTTTCAACCGCCCGCTTTTGTGGTACAATCACTTAGTCCGCCGAAGGGCGGCCCAACATGCACGAACAAGGAGGAACGAGATGTCTTACAGATACAGAACCAAGGGTACCTGCTCCGTCTACATCGACGTGGACATGGACGGCGACGTCGTCCGGGACGTGACCTTCACCGGCGGCTGCCACGGCAACCTGCAGGCGATCTCCCGGCTGGTCAAGGGAATGACCGCGTCCGAGATCAAGGAGAAGGTGGACGGGATCCGCTGCGGCTACAAAGCCACATCCTGTGCGGACCAGATGTGCCGCGCCATCGAACTGGCGATGGCCGAAAACGAAGCAAAAGCCGGCTGCTAAGCCGGCTTTTCCGTTTCTATGGATTCTTTTTCCTCCGCATTTTCCGCGGCAGGGGCAGGGGCCGGCGCAGAAGCAGGCGCCTCCGCTGCCGTTTCTTTCAGGATCGGGATCGTGATCCGGACGGAGAAGAAGTTGTCTTCGTCCCTGTAATCGAAGGTCCCGCCCATATCCTTGCAGATCTTTTCGCAGGTCTTGAGACCGATCTTGTTGCTCTCCACCTTCCGGGAGACCGCCAGCACGCCGTTGATCAGCCGGACGACGATCTCCTCCCCCACCTGCTCCGTGCTGATGCGGATGTGATAGCTCTTGTCCGCGTACTTCAGGATGTTGGAGGTCAGGTTGTCGAAGAGGCGGCGCATGCCGGAGAGGTCCGCTTTGATCTCCACGTCCGCCAGGTTGAAGTCGAAGTCGATGTTGTAGCCGTAGCTCATCAGCTCCGCCGCGTGCTCGGAGATCAGCTGCTGCAGGAGGATCGACGCGTCGAAGACCTCCAGCTCCTTCTTTTTCTCCTGGCTGCCGAAGACGAGGAAGTACTGGAACAGCTTGTCCGACAGGTCCTTGAGCTGGAAGGCTTTGTCCCGGCAGGAGCGGATATAGCGGGCAAGGTCCTCCTCGGAGCTGTACTTGCCGCTCTCGATGATGTCCAGATAGCCGATCAGGGACGTGAGCGGCGTGCGGATGTCGTGGGACATGGCGGTGATCAGCTGGGTGTTCGCATCCCAGGCCTCCTTCTCGCTCTGCAGCCGTTCCACGATGGAGTTCCTCATGGTGTCCACGTTCACCGCCAGCTTGCCGATCTCGTCGTTGGCAGTCGGGTCGATGTCCGCATCCAGGTTGCCGCCGCTGACCTCCTGGACCTCGTGGGAGAGGCGGATCATCCGCCGCAGCACCCGGCTGTTGTAGATCAGGATGATGCCCACCAGGGTCGTCACGCAGAAGATGAGCTTGACGAAGAACATCGCCCGGATGAAGCGCTGCTCGGTGTAGACCTTGAGGTACACGTAGTACTCATCGTCCTCGAAGTCCATGATCCGGTGGTAGACGTCCTCCTCGAAGGTGGACGGCGTGATCCGCTCCGCGTACTCGTTGAACTCGGATTCGGCGCTCTCATCCTCCGCGTCCGGGATCGTGGTCGGGCTGACCAGCCAGCCGCCGTTGAAGTAGATGCTGTTGTTGTCGTAGACCTCAAGGGAGGTGTAGTCGTTCTCTTTGACCCACCCCTGCAGAAGCTCCGTATCCGTACCCTTGACCTTGTTCAGCCGCACGTAGCGGGTCAGGCTGGTGTAGGCATCCCCCACGTTCCGCTCGATGGCCTCCTCGCTCTGGTAGTAGCGGGAGACGATCATGGTCTCCACCCAGTCGATCAGCAGGAACATCGCCAGCGTGGCGACCAAAGCGATCATCACCACTAACATCAGTTTGAAGTTGAGGGACAGAAAGCGCTTCTTATTCAACCTTGTAACCCTTTCCCCAGATGGTGCGGATCAGCGTCGGATGGTTGGCGTCGTTCTCCAGCTTCTTGCGGAGATTCAGGATATGGACCATGACGGTGTTGCCGTCGGACGGCAGATAGCTGTCGTTCCAGACGCCCTCGTAGATGTCCCGGTTGCCGACGATCTCGCCCCTGTGGTCCACGAAGAACCGCATGATCGCGTATTCCTTCTCGGTGAGCTGGATGCGCTTGTCGTCTTTGATGGCGCAGCGCCTCTTGTCGTCCAGCTTGATGTTCTCGCTGAGCACCGTCACGCTGGTCGGCGCCGCCATCGGCCTCTGGTACTCGGTGTACCGGCGGAGCAGGGATTTCACCTTCATCAAAAGCTCCGTCTGGGAGAACGGCTTGACCAGGTAGTCGTCGCCGCCGTCGGTGTAGGCCTCGATCTTGTCCTGATCCTGGGACTTCGCGGTCAGGAACATCACCGGCACCGTGGATTTGCGCCGGATCATGGCGCAGGCTTCCACGCCGGAGACCCCCGGCATCATGATGTCCATGATCACCAGGTCGATGGTGCGGTCGGC
>CADCOV010000203.1 GCA_902803185.1 uncultured Eubacteriales bacterium | reverse complement strand
TCTGCGATGAGCCGACCAGCGCCCTGGACGTCTCGGTGCAGGCGAAGATCATCAACACCCTGCTCCGGCTGCAGAAGGAGATGAACCTCTCCTATCTGTTCATCACCCACGACCTCTCGCTGATGCGGAACATGAGCAACCGTGTCGCCATCATGTACCTCGGCAGGATCGCGGAGATCGCGCCGACGGAGAGCTTCTTCGAGAACCCGCAGCACCCGTACACCAAGATGCTGCTGTCCTCGATCCCGGTGGTGAGCGAGGAGGAGGAACAGCTGAAACCGCAGCAGATCCACTCCGAAGGCGAGATCCCGAGCCCGGTCAACGTGCCGCCGGGATGCAGCTTCAACACCCGCTGTCCTTATGCCTGCGATCTCTGCAGGGAGAAGGACCCGGAGATGGTGGAGTACGAGCCGAACCACACGGTCCGCTGCCATTTCTGCAAGCCGGGGATCGGATTCACGCTGGAAGGATAGCCCCCCGGGGAGGAGGTAACACATTGGTTAAGGAATTGATTTTGAAAACGAAACAGGACGTGGAGGATCTGCTGGCGGGATTCGGATTTCTGGGGACCGGCGGCGGCGGGCCTGCGGAAGCGGGCCGCGCCTCCTTGTACGATTGCCTGGAGCGGGGGATCGAGATCAAAGTCACCGATCTCGATGACGTGGATCCGGAAGGGTGGTACGCCTGCCCGTTCTTCATGGGCAGCATCGCCCCGAAGACGCAGGAGACCCTGAACGAGATGGAGCGCATCGGCTACACGCAGAGGCGCTATGAGCTGGAGGACATCCTGATCGGAGCGGTCCGGACGCTGGAGAAGTGCACCGGCCGCAAGATGTCCGGAATCTACATCGTGGAACCGGGCGGCAGCAACGGCGGCTGCTGCATGGCGGCAGCCTACAAGATGGGGCTCCAGCTGGTGGACGGCGACCCGGTGGGCCGGGCGGTCCCGGAGGCCACCAATACGGCGAAGCCGTTCAGCAAAGAGGCCTCCATGCCGGCGTCCTACTTCGACTCCTGGGGCAACCAGACCGTCAGTCTGGACATCCTGAACCAGCATGCGCTGGAGAGGGTCGGCAAGTACCTGAGCCAGGCGTCCTTCGGTGAGATGGGCATGTGCGCCTACGTCATGAAGGGAAAGGATCTCAAGGAGAACCTGGTCCCGCACACGATCTCCAGAGCCTACCGGATCGGCAAAGCCATGCGGGAGGGGACGGACATCGTGGAGGCGGCAGCAGAGGCCAGCGGCGGCATCGCCGTAGGCCGCGGCGTCATCACGAAGTTCGAACCGCTGGATGCCGGCGGCTACTACTGGGGCACCTACGAGATCGAGGGCACCGGAGAGTACGCCGGCAACAGGTACAAGATCTGGTTCAAGAACGAGAACCACGTGCTGTGGAAGAACGGCGAGGTGGTCTGCACGAGCCCGCACCTGATCTCTTTGATCGACCTGGAGCAGAACTTCCCGCTGAACAACTCCAATCTGCGGGAGGGCCTGTCGGTGGGGATCGTGATCTCCGAAGCCTACGAACAGTTCCGGACGGATTACGCGATCGAG
The DNA here is from genome assembly GCA_902803185.1 of uncultured Eubacteriales bacterium. Taxonomy (GTDB): domain Bacteria; phylum Bacillota; class Clostridia; order Peptostreptococcales; family Anaerovoracaceae; genus Eubacterium_B. The sequence continues at coordinate 2,790 of CADCOV010000203.1, read as the reverse complement.
CACTTCAATCCGAAATCCCTGGGCTGCAAGGAGGCCGTCTACACGCCGTACCCGAAGGAACTATAATAGAAACGAAAAGCAAAAGGGCTGCAAACCTTGCAGCCCTTGCTTTAAAAATAGGGAAGAAAACCGCGTCAGGAACGATTCAGGAGCTCCGGTTCGCTCTTCTCCACGTAGGCGAAGAGGGTCGCCCGATCCGCGAAGGAGGAGAAGACGCCCGGCAGGGAGATGCAGAACCCGGCGGCGTATTGGGCCAGGCGAATGGCTTTGTCCAGGCTGTAGCCGTCGTTCAGGAAGGAGGCCAGCGCGGAGATGAAGGCATCGGAGCCCCCGTTGCGGTCCGTGACAGGAAAGTCCACGGAAGGGTAACGGGTGAGGCCGTTCTTCGTCGCCAGGAGGCAGCCCTCCGGACCCATGGTGATGATGACGTGGGGCACGCCCAGGTCGAGGAGCGCCATGGCCTGCGCTTCAGGGCCGTCGGCCTCCGGGAAGAGGCGGGCCGCCTGCTTGCGGTCCGGGATCAGATAATCGATGAATCTGGCGTGGGTCTCGCTGATCCGATCCAGGCCGACCGGCTTCAGGATCGTCCTCGCGCCGTTCTGCCTGGCGAGGCGCAGGAAGGTCAGCTGGGCGCCCGGCGGGAATTCCGAGGAGAGGATCGCATAGCCGGTATTCCGAAACAGGGAAGCCTGGCGCATGATGTAGTCCACGTCCACCAGGGCGTTGGCGCCGACGGAGATCGTGAAGGCGCTGTCTCCCTTATGGGGCGTGTAGATGAAGGCCTTGCCGCTGTCCACGCTGCTTTCCCGGACGATGCCCTCCGTCGTGATCCCGCTCTTATTCAGTGCGTCGATGATCTCGTTCCCGTCGCTGTCGCTGCCGATCTTGCCTAGCAGGATCGTCTCCTGGGCAAGCCTGGAGCAGCCGACGGAATGATTGCAGCCCCGGCCGCCGATGGAGGTGGAGATGTGCTTGATGGAGGTGATCTCCCCCGGCGCCTTGATCTCGTCGACAATGAAATTGTGGTCGAGGTCGATGTTGCCCAGCACGATGATCTTCTTCCGGCGGTAATCCCGGGAGATGTCCACGGAGGATCCCGGGTCGTAGACGGCAAGATCTGTGAGAGAGGCGGAGCTGTGGCTCCTGCGGCCTTCCAGCTTGTCGATCAGCGCCTCGCAGGCGGCATAGCCGAATTCCAGGAACGGGATGGTATAGGTCGCGATCTCAAGGCCGGAGGCTGCGTCGCGGATGTCCTGCTCCAGCGAGATGATGGAATAGTCATCCGGGACGAGGAAGTGCAGGCCGTCGAGATACTCGTGCAGGCGGCGGGCCAGCGGCAGGTCGGAGCAGACGAAGCCGGTGTCCTTCAGGGATACGGCGTCGGCCAGGCTCTCTCCCGGAGCGACGCTCTTCACCATCTGCTCCGTGCAGACGATCTCGTTGTCGAAGAGGCAGTCCCGGAAGCCCTGCTCCACATAGCGGGAGATGCTGAGCCCCTTGTTCAGCAGGCAGCAGAGGCGGTGGTGCTTCTTCTCGATCAGCTTCCTGGTGCAGAAGTAGGCCATGCGGCGGATGTCTATGAAGAGGGCGCTGTTGACGCCTGGCGGGTCGTTGATATAGGTGACCGGGATCCCCGCCTGGTCGAAATGGCGGGCGTTCTCGAGGCTGGCTTCGCTGACCGGATCCCAGATGACGCCGTCGGCGTTCAGCCGGCAGATCGCGGAGATGTTCTTCAGCTCCGCCTCTTCGGAGCCCGCGCAGTCGTAGAGCAGGATGCTGTAGCCGTTCGCGGCGGCGGCCTGCAGGACGCCCTGGATGAACCTGCCGGTGGCGAGGAAGTCCCGGAAGAGGACCGCAATGGTGTAGCTCTTCGCCGGCGATGCGCTGCGGATCGAGGAATACGGCACGTAGTTGTACTCCCTGGCGATCTTCAGGATGCGGGCTTGGGTCTCCGGCGCGATATTGTCGGCCTTGTTGTTCATGACCTTGGACACGGTCGAAGCGGACACGCCGGCCAGCTTCGCGATGTCTTTGATGTTCATAGTGCAAACTCCTTCTTCGGATTCGTTACTATCATTATGTTTTCGGAGGATGGAAAAGTCAACTGTTTACAGGAGGGACTATGTTTCAGGAACCGATCAAAACCTGGTTTGCCGCCCATGAGGAGGAGTTCCTCGCGGATCTGGCACGGCTGGTCTCCGTCGAGAGCGTGAAGGGCGCGGCGACGGCAGAACAGCCCTACGGCCCGGGTCCCGCGGCGGCCCTCGCAGAGGCGCTCTCGATCGCGGAACGCTGGGGCCTCCGTGGGGAGAACTGGGAGAACCGCCTGGGGATCGTAGAGCTCGCGGGAGCGGGAGAGACGGACGACCGAAAGCTCGACGTCCTGGCCCACCTGGACGTGGTGCCGGCGGATCCGGCCCGTTGGAAGAAGACCGCCCCCTTCGTCATGAAGAGGGAGGGCGAACGGCTCTACGGCCGAGGCGTGACGGATGACAAGGGACCTGCGCTGGCGGTGCTCTACGCCCTGCGGGCGGTCCGGGACCTCGGGCTCGCGAAGGGCGGCGTCCGGCTGGTGCTGGGCTGCGACGAGGAGAACGGTTCTTCGGAGCTCCCGTACTATTACGGGCGCACGAAGGAGGCGGAGATGACCCTGACCCCGGACGCCGGCTGGCCTGTGATCAACACGGAGAAGGGGATCCTGGTGGGGACGCTTACCGCGGCGGTCCCGGCGGGACGGATCAAAGCCATCAAAGGCGGCAGCGCTTACAACGCGGTGCCGGCGGAATGCGA
>CADCOV010000202.1 GCA_902803185.1 uncultured Eubacteriales bacterium | reverse complement strand
GTCCTGCAGCGCTGTACCATCTCATCGATGGACTTGATGTTGCTGAGGCTGACCTCATAGATCGCGCCCGCCCTGCCCATCAGGTGCATGTGGCTGTCGTTGAAGCCCGGGACCACCGTCCTGCCCTTGCAGTCGTAGACCCTGACGCCCTCCGGCGCCTTGGCCGCGATCTCTTCGTTCGTTCCCACCGCCGCGACCTTGCCGTCCAGGACGAGCATCGCCTCGGCGAATTTTTCCTTCTCGAGATAGATCTTACCGTTTGTCAATACCAGATTGCCGTTCATAGTTTCCTCCCGACGATGCTGCACCATTCACCGTCTTCTAACACTTCCAGTATATCAAATCCGCTCTGTTTGACAACCTCCGCGACCTGGGCTTTTTTGGAAGTCAAAATGCCGCTGGTGATGTAGATCCCGCCCTTTTCCAGGTGCCGTCCCGCGTCCGGGGAAAGCCGCATCACCAGGTCCGCCAGCAGGTTCGCGACGACGATGTCCGCCTTGTAGTCCACGCCGGCGGTGAGGTCGCCCCGGATCGCCCGGGCTTTGTCCGCCGTGCCGTTCAGGGCCAGGTTCTCGTTCGCCACCCGGACCGCGTCCTCGTCGATGTCGATGCCCAGGACGTCTTCCGCCCCCAGGAGGACGGCCGCGATGGCCAGGATGCCGGAGCCGGTGCCCACGTCCAGGACCCGGGAGGCCGGCGTCACGTACTTCTCCAGCATGCGCAGGGACAAAGAGGTGGTCTCGTGGGTGCCGGTGCCGAAGGCCATGCCCGGGTCGATCTCGATGACGAGCTCGTCACCGGTGCGCTGGTACTCCCGCCAGGTCGGCTTCACCACGATCCGCTCGGACACCCTGGTCGGGACGAAGTATTCCTTCCAGCGGTCCTTCCACTCCGCGTCGTCATTCACGGAGGTCTCCACGGTGAGCGGGCCCAGGTCCATCAGTCCTGCCAGGTTCTCCCGGAGCCTTTCCATGGCGCCCCGGATCTCCTCCGCCTTCGCCCTTCCCGCGTCGTCCGCGTCCATGTAGACCTTGACGGACGGGGCCTTTCGCTCCACCTCCGGGATCTGGGTCTCGTCGTACCACTCGGTGGCCGCCGGCGCCGCGATCATGCCCAGGATCTCCTCCGGGTCGTCGATCTCCACGTCGTTGATGCCGATCCCCATAAGCGCGGCAGAGACCGGCTCGATGCCGGTCTCACTGGTTGTGATCTTCACTTCGATGTATTTCATGATCCAATGCCGCCTTTCATCAGATCCCGAAGAGGTCCTTGACCTTCTGGCCGAAGGAGGTCTTCTTCTGGTAGCAGTTCGGGTCCAGCTTCGCCGCCATCTCCTCGATGGCCTTGCGCTGCTGGGCGTTCAGTTTGGTCGGGATCTCCAGCGTCACCTTGACGTAGAGGTCGCCCTTCCTGCCGGTGCGCAGGTCTTTGACGCCCTTGCCCTTGAGGCGGAATACGGTATCCGGCTGGGTGCCCGCCGGCACCTTGTAGCTGACCTTGTCCTCCAGGGTCGGCACGGTGATCTCATCGCCCAGCGCCGCCTGGTTGAAGGAGATCGGCATCTCGAGGAAGAGGTCGCTGCCCTCTCTCTGGAAGAGGTTGTGCGGCTTCACCTCGATGACGATGTAGAGGTCACCGTTCGGACCGCCGTTAGTGCCCGGCTCGCCCTGTCCCTTGATCGGGATGACGGAGCCGGTGTCCACGCCCGCCGGGATGTCGATGTTGATCTTGATGGTCTTGCGGACGGAGCCGGTGCCCTTGCAGTCCGGGCACGGTGTGTCGATGATCATGCCCTTCCCCTGGCAGTCCGGGCAGGCCCTGGTGCTCTGGAAACTGCCCAAAGCCGTCTGCTGGACGGAGGTGATGGTGCCGGTGCCGCCGCACTTGGCGCACTTCCTCTTGGTGGTGCCCGGCTTCGCGCCGTCGCCGTTACAGGTCTTGCAGCGGACGAGCTTGTTCACCGGGATGCTCTTCTTGACGCCGAAGGCCGCCTCCGTGAACTCGATGGTCACGCTGCGCTGCAGGTCCCTGCCCTTCTGCGGGCCGGTCTTGCTCCTGGAGGAGCCGAAGCCGCTGAAGCCGCTGAAACCGCCCCCGCCGGTGAACATATCAAAGATATCCTCAAACCCGCCAAAGCCGCTGAACCCGCCGGTGCCGCCGCCAAAGCCGCTAAAACCGCCGCCGCCGCTGTAACCCGCGTTCGGGTCCACGCCGGCGAAGCCGAAGCGGTCGTATTTGCTCTTTTTGTCCGGATCCGACAGCACGCTGTAGGCCTCGTTCACTTCCTTGAACTTCTCCTCCGCGCTCTTGTCCCCCGGGTTGCGATCAGGATGGTACTTCATCGCCAGTTTGCGGAAGGCCTTCTTGATCTCCTCTTCGCTGGCGCCCTTCTGGAGCCCCAGTACCTCATAATAATCTCTTTTATCTGCCATAAACATCACCCGCTTTTGCGCACAGGGACCTGCCGGAGATCTCCGGCAGGTCCTCGATGCAGCTTAAGCGCTAATCTCTCTTACTTATCCTCATCCACGACGGTGTAGTCCGCATCGACCACGTTGTCGTCGTTCTTGGCGGAGCCGGTGTCCGCGCCGGTGCCGTAGGAAGCACCCGCGTCAGCGCCCGGGTTATAGCCCGCGTTCGGATCGAAGCCGCCCTGGTTCTGCTGGGCGTTCGCGCCGGCCTGCTGATACAGCTTGGTGGACACTTCGTTGAACTTCGCGGTCAGGGCCTCCATCTTGGCCTTCATGTCGTCCATGTTGTTCGCTTCGAGGGCGGACTTCAGCTCATCCTTCTTCTGGGTCAGCGCCTGGCTGTCCTCCGGGGAGATCTTGCCCTCCAGGTCCTTCAGGCTGTTCTCGGTCTGATAGACGAGGCTCTCCGCCTGGTTCCTGACCTCGATGGCTTCCTTGCGCTTCTGGTCCTCAGCCGCGTAGGCTTCCGCTTCCTTGACCTTCTGGTTGATCTCCTCCTCGGTGAGCTTGGTGGAGGAAGTGATGGTGATCTTCTGCTCTCTGCCGGTGCCCAGATCCTTGGCGCTGACGTTCACGATGCCGTTGGCGTCGATGTCGAAGGTGACTTCGATCTGCGGGATGCCGCGCGGCGCCGGAGCGATGCCGGTCAGCTGGAAGCGGCCCAGAGTGATGTTGTCGGCGGCCATCTGTCTCTCACCCTGCATGACGTGGATGTCGACAGCGGTCTGGTTGTCCGCGGCGGTGGAGAAGATCTGGCTCTTCTTCGTCGGGATGGTGGTGTTTCTCTCGATCAGTTTGGTCGCGACGCCGCCCAGAGTCTCGATGGACAGGGACAGCGGGGTGACGTCCAGCAGCAGGACGTCGTGGACCTCACCGGTCAGGACGCCGGCCTGGATGGCAGCGCCGATGGAGACGCACTCATCTGGGTTGATGCCCTTGAACGGCTCCTTGCCGGTGACCTTGCGGACCTCTTCCTGGACCGCCGGGATACGGGTGGAACCGCCGACGAGGATGACCTTGGCCAGATCCGCAGAGGTGACGCCCGCGTCCGCCATGGCCTTGCGCATCGGTTCGACCGTTCTCTGGACCAGGTGCTCGGTCAGCTGGTTGAACTTGGCTCTCGTCAGATCCACGTTCATGTGGAGAGGGCCCTCCGCCGTCACGGTGATGAACGGCAGGTTGATGTTGGAGGTCTGCGCGCTGGACAGCTCCTTCTTCGCCTTCTCAGAGGCTTCCTTCAGTCTCTGCAGCGCCATGCGGTCGTTTCTCAGGTCGACGCCGTGCTCCTTGGCAAACTCGTCGGCCAGGTAGTTCATGATGACATTGTCGAAGTCGTCGCCGCCCAGGTGGGTGTCGCCGTTGGTGGCCAGGACCTCGAAGACGCCGTCGCCCAGCTCCATGACGGAGACATCGAAGGTGCCGCCGCCCAGGTCGTAGACCAGGATCTTGTGGGAGCCCTCTTCCTTATCAAGGCCGTAGGCCAGCGCAGCCGCGGTCGGCTCGTTGATGATACGCTTGACGTCCAGGCCCGCGATCTTGCCCGCGTCCTTGGTGGCCTGCTTCTGCGCGTCGGAGAAGTAAGCCGGAACGGTGATGACCGCCTCGGTGACCTTCTCGCCCAGATAGGCTTCCGCGTCGTTCTTCAGCTTGGTCAGGATCATCGCGCTGATGTCCTGCGGGGTGTACTTCTTGCCGTCGATCTCAACGGTGTAGTCCTCGCCCATGTGTCTCTTGATGGAGGCCACGGTGCGCTCCGGGTTGGTGACCGCCTGTCTCTTGGCGGTCTCGCCGACCAGTCTCTCGCCGTTCTTGGCGAAGCCGACGACGGACGGGGTGGTCCTGTTGCCCTCAGCGTTCGCGATGACGACCGGTTCGCCGCCCTCCAGTACGGAGACGCAGCTGTTGGTGGTTCCGAGATCTATTCCGATTACTTTAGCCATTTTCTTTTCCTCCTTAGAAATTCTCTTATCCCAATACGTTAGTTATTGACTTTGACCATGGACGGCCGAATGACTTTGCCGTTCAGGGTATATCCTTTTTGCAGGACGCCGGAGACCTGGCCGCTCTCGTAGTCCGGGTTGTCCTCCGTCATCACGGCGTTGTGGAAGTTCGGGTCGAACTCCTTGCCCAACGCGTCGATCTCCTCCAGGCCGGATGCCGCCAGCACGTCGGTCAGGCTCTTGAAGATCAGCTCCAGGCCCTCCGCGTACTTGGTGTCGGTGGTCGGCGCGTCCAGGGCCCGGTCGAAGTTGTCGACCACGTCCAGGAGCTTGACCATCAGCTTCTCGGCACCGTACTTGTAGATCTCCTCCTTTTCTTTCTGTGTTCTCTTCTTATAGTTCTGGAATTCCGCCATCAGACGGATGTACTTGGACTCGAACGGGTCCTGTTTCTCCTCCGCCGCCGGCGCTTCCGTTTCTGCTTCCTTCTCCGCTTCGGTCCCGGATCCCTCTTCAGCGTCAGCCTCAGCTTCAGCTTCCGCAGTCTCCGCCTCAGCTTCCTCAGCCGCGGCCTCTTCCGCTTCCGTCTGCTCTGCCGTCTGATCTTCTCTGATCTCGTCCTCAATCGTCACCACTGTCATCTCCTCCGCTTTCTAACTTGAAACTGTTGTTGAGGTTCTCCGTCAAAAATTCCATGACCGAGGTGACCTCTCCGTACTTCATCCGCTTCGGCCCGATGACGCCGATCTTTCCGACCGTGCGGCCATCCACCGAATATGTTGCCGTGATCAGCGAGTAGTCGTTCAGCTGCTCGTCCACGTTCTCCTCGCCGATGGTGACCACCGTTCCGCAGCCCCTCTCGACGACGTTCTTCAGGAACTGCTCCTTCTGATCCAGGACGTTCAGGAAGCTCCTCGCCTTCTCGATGTCGTTGTATTCCGGTATGTTGAAGATGTTGGTCAGGCCGTCCATGTAAAGCTGCACGTTCAGCATGTCCTCCAGCGTCTTCATGAAGTCCGGCATGATGTCCTGCGCCAGCCGGCTCATCGCCTCCACGTTCGTCTGGAAGCTGTGGATGAGGTCCGACTTCAGGGCGTTCGTCAAAGTCTTGCCCCTGTAGGTGTAGGTCATGCTCTTCGCCAGCAGCGTGAGGTTGTCCGCGCTGCACGGCGCCTTCAGCCTGAGGGCGGTGTTCGTCACCTCTCCGTTCTCGGAGACGATCATCATCACCACCGTCCGCTCGTCCACCGGCAGCAGGTTCACGAACTTGATCACCTCGTCGTTCCTCGCCGGGGTCACCGCGAAGGACGTCAGGTTGGTGATCCTGGACAGCACCCTCGCCGCGTGCCGGATCGTCCGGTCGAACTCGTTGATGTCCGCCTGCAGCTCGTTGGCGATGGACTGTTTCTCCGCCGGCGTGAGCTCAGGCTTCTTCATCAGCTGGTTGACGTACAGGCGGTAGGCCTTGTCCGACGGGACGCGCCCCGCGGAGGTGTGCGGATGGGTCAGATACCCCATCTCCTCCAGGTCGCTCATCTCGTTGCGGATCGTCGCCGGGCTGATCCCCAGGTCGAACTTGCGGGAGAGCGTTCTGGAACCCACCGGCTCTGCCGTCTTGACATAGTCGCTGATGATCGCCTGCAGGATCTTCAGTTTTCGTTCGGTCAATTCCATAGGTCTCACTCCCTTTTGGTCTGTTAGCACTCAACCGGTACGAGTGCTAATCACTATCTATAATGTACTCCTCCGGCCGCCGACTGTCAACCGGTTTTTGGGCTTCCAAAGGGGTTTTTTCGGTGATTTGAATGTGTGGAAACAGTGACGCCCGCGGGCTACAGCTCGATGTGATCGATGTCCAGCCTGCGGTAATAGAGGATGAAGGCGATGGTGGAAAGGGTCCAGGTGATCGGGTAGATCCAGTAGGTCAGCTCGATGGCGTGGAAGAACGGCGCGGTCAGCGCCAGCACGGCGATGCGGACCCCGCACCAGAAGATCATCATGACCAGCATCGGGACCACGGCCTTGCCGAAGCCCTTGAACACCGCCGCCATGATGTGGGAGAAGCTCACCAGGAAGAAGAACAGGGTGCAGACCCGCGCCCGGGCGACGCCGAAGGCCACGGTCTCCGGGGTGCTGTCGAACAAAGCGATGAGCTGTGGGGCAAAGATGTAGAGCAGGAGGCCGATCGCCTCCGCCAGCAAAACGCAGCAGGTGACGCCGAAGCGGATGCCCTGCCGGGTCCTCTCCCGCTTCCCCGCCCCCATGTTCTGGCCGATGAAGGTGGTGATGGCCGCGCCGAAGCTGTTGGTCGGCAGGAAGGCGAAGCCCTCGATCTTGCTGTAGGCGCCGATCCCCGCCATGGCCATCTTGCCGTAGGAATTGATGTAGCTCTGGATCGCCAGGTTGGACAGGGAGATGATGGACCACTGCACGCCCGACGGCAGGCCGTAGCGGATGATGCGGGAGAGCATCATCTTGTCGAAGCGGACCTTCCGGATCTCCACCCGGTAGTCCTCTTTGCTGCGGACCAGGTGGAGGAAGGCCAGCACCGCGCTGAAGACCTGGGAGATGCTGGTGGCGAGGGCCGCTGCCCCCACGCCGTACCCCAGGACAGCGATGAACAGGTAGTCCAGCACCACGTTGAGCAGCGACGAGGCCACCAGGTAATAGAGCGGATGGCGGCTGTCGCCGGAGGCCCGGATGATGCAGACGAAGGTGTTGTACATGACCAGGCCGGTGACGCCGGCAAAATAGACGCGGAAATAGGAGATCGACTCCGGGAGCACGTCCGCCGGTGTGTTGATGAGCCGCAGGGCAAAGGGCGCGAAGACCAGCCCCAGCACCGTCATGATGACGCTGGAGGCGAGGCCGAAGGCCACGGTGGTGTGGACCGCCTTCGAGGTGTCCGCGGCGTTCCTGGCGCCGATGAACTGGGCCACCACCACGCTGGCGCCCACGGCGATGCCCTGGAAGAAGCCGACGATCAAAAAGAGCAGGTTCCCGGCGGAACTCACCGCCGCCAGCGCGCTGCTCCCGATGAAATTCCCCACGATCAGGGAATCGATGGCATTGTAAAGCTGCTGGAAGAGGTCTCCCAGCATGACCGGCAGCGCGAAGAGGATGAGCTTCTTCTGATAGGAGCCCTCCGTCATCAGCTGCGTATTCTCTTTTGCGATCCCCCGCTGTGCCATGGTGCCTCTTCCCTGTCTCCGATAAGAAGGGGCCGCGGTCCGCGGCCCCGTTCACGTTTCGTTATCTGTCCCAGCCCCTGGTGCGCTTCACGGCGTCGTGCCAGCCCTCCAGGCGGCGGTCCCTGCCCTCGAGATCCATGCTCGGGGCAAACTCTCTCTCCACCTGCCAGTTGCCGTCGATGTCCTCCAGACTCTCCCAGTAGCCGGTGGCCAGGCCGGCCAGGTAGGCTGCACCCAGGGAGGTGGTCTCCACGCACTGCGGTCTCACGACCCGCGCCGCCAGGATGTCCGCCTGGAACTGCATCAGGAAGTCGTTGGCGGCCGCACCGCCGTCCACCTTCAGGGTCACCAGCTCCTTGCCCAGATCCGCGCTCATGGCGTGGAGCAGGTCGTAGCACTGGTAGGCGATGGACTCCAGCGCCGCCCGGACGATGTGGTTTTTGTTGGTGCCCCGGGTGAGGCCGAACATGGTGCCCCGGGCCCTGGCGTCCCAGTACGGCGCGCCCAGGCCGACGAAGGCCGGGACGATGTAGACGCCGTTGCTGCTGTCCACGGACATGGCCATCCGCTCGGAATCGGAGGCCTTCTGCAGGATGCCCAGCTCGTCCCGGAGCCACTGGATCACGGCGCCGCAGACGAAGACGGAGCCCTCCAGGGCGTAGGTCACCTTGCCGTCAAGGCCCCATGCGATGGTGGTCAGAAGGCCGTTTTGGGAAGTGATCGGCTTGTCGCCGGTGTTCAGCAGCAGGAAGTTGCCCGTGCCGTAGGTGCTCTTGACGCTGCCCTCCTTGAAGCAGGCCTGGCCGAACAGGGCCGCCTGCTGGTCTCCCGCCGCGCCGGCGATCTTGATCGGACCGGCGAAGAGGGAGCTCTCCGTCTCCCCGTAGATCTCGGAGGACGGCCTGACCTCCGGCAGCATGCAGGCCGGGATGCCCAGGAGCGCGAGGATCTCCTCGTCCCACTTCAGGGTGTGGATGTTGAACATCATGGTGCGGGAGGCGTTGGAGTAGTCGGTGACGTGGACCTTGCCGCCGGTCATCTTCCAGATCAGCCAGGTCTCGATGGTGCCGAACAAAAGCTGCCCGGCCTCCGCCTTCTCTCTCGCGCCCTCCACGTTCTCCAGGATCCAGCGGAGTTTGGTGCCGCTGAAATACGGGTCGATGAGGAGGCCGGTCTTCTCCCGGATCATATCGGTGTAGCCCTGCTTGCGCAGTCCGTCGCAGTAGTCCGCGGTCCGGCGGCACTGCCAGACGATGGCGTGGTAGACCGGCTGTCCGGTCTTCTTGTCCCAGACGATGGTGGTCTCCCGCTGGTTGGTGATGCCGATGGCGTCGATGTTCTTATAGGTGGCGCCGGCTTTGATCATCGCCTCGTAGGCGACGGTCATCTGGGTGGACCAGATCTCATTGGCGTCGTGCTCCACCCAGCCCTGGGCCGGGTAGTACTGCTTGAACTCCTGCTGGGCGACGCTGATCTGCTGTCCCTTTCTGTCGTAGATGATGCAGCGGGAACTGGTCGTCCCCTGGTCCAACGCCATGATGTACTTTTTCATCTCAGTCCTCCTTAGACAAAAACCGCCATGATCTTATTGGAAATATCGATGCCGTTCTCCGACAGCCGGATGCCCGCTTCGTCCTCGAGGAGCGCGCCGCTCTCAAAGAAAGGTGCGAGCTCCTCCCGGCGGTCCCCGAAGACCTCCCAAAGGTCCTCCCCGAACCGCTCCCGGAAGGCGTCAAAGCGGATGCCCTCCCGCTTCCTGAGGCCCGTGAACACGTACTCAGACATGTCATCGAACGGTGTATTATTGTAAACTTCGTTGCCGTCCCTGTTCAAGTCCTCGGTCCACCGCTGGCCGTCCAGATAGGAGGCGGCGCTGTCCCCCAGTCCCAGGTACTCCCGGAGATCCCAGTACTTGAGGTTGTGGCGGCACTCCCTGCCCGGCCGGGCGGCGTTGCTGATCTCGTAGTGGCGGTAGCCAGCCTCCCCGAGCACCCGGATCGCCCGGTGGTACATCTCCCGGTCCAGGTCCTCCGGCACCTCCGTGAGCTCCCCCCGCTCGAACTGTTCGAAGAACGGGGTCCCCTCCTCCAGCTGCAGGCTGTAGAAGGAAAGGTGCTCCGGCGCCAGGTCGACGGCCCGCGCCAGGGTCTCCTCCCACTCCTTCATGGTGTGGCCGGGCACCGCGAACATCAGGTCCAGGTTCAGGTTCTCAAAGCCCGCACTTCGGGCCATCCGGACCGCTTCCTCCGCCTCCCGGGCGGTGTGGATCCGGCCGAGCCTTCGCAGGACCGCATCATCCAGTGCCTGCACGCCGAGGGAAAGGCGGTTCACCCCCGCGCTCCGGTAGCCGGAAAGCCGCTCCGGCGTCACCGTGCCCGGATTCCCCTCCAAAGTGATCTCGCAGTCCTCCGCGAACCGGAAGGCCTTCCTGGCCTCTCCCAGGATCCGCCCGATGCTCTCCGGCCGAAACAGGGTCGGCGTTCCGCCACCGAAGAAGACCGTGTCCACGATCCGCTCCTCCGCGCCCGCTTCCCTGCCGTGCCGCGCCGTCTCCCCGGCCAGCTCCCGGCAGAGCCGCGTCGTGTAGGCGGCCTCCTTTTCCGGCGTCAGCGCGCCCCCCTCCGACCAGAAGCCGCAGTAAGGGCACTTGCGCACGCAGAACGGGATATGGAAATACAGCCCCAGGGTCCCGTCACTTCTCATCGTCGTATTTCAGCACGGCGGTGAACGCCTCCTGCGGCACCTCCACGGTACCGAACTGGCGCATCCGCTTCTTGCCTTCCTTCTGCTTCTCGAGGAGCTTCTTCTTCCGGGAGATGTCGCCGCCGTAGCACTTGGCGATGACGTCCTTGCGGTAGGCCCGGACCGTCTCCCTGGCGATGACCTTCTGGCCGATGGCGGCCTGGATCGGCACCTCGAACTGGTGCATCGGGATGACTTCCTTGAGCTTCTTGCAGACGAAGCGGCCCCTCTCGTAGGCCTCCGACTCGTGGACGATCATGGAGAAGGCGTCCACCAGGTCTTTGTTCAGCAGAACGTCCAGCTTGACCAGCTGGGACTTCTGATACCGGACGAACTCGTAGTCCAGGGAACCGTAGCCCCTGGTCTTGGACTTCAGGGCATCGAAGAAGTCGTAGATGACCTCGTTCAGCGGCAGCTCGTAGGTGAGCTCCACCCTGTCCTTGGTGATGAACTCCATGTGGAGCATGTTGCCCCTTCTCTTCTGGCACAGGTCCATGATGGAGCCCACGTAATCCTTCGGGATCATGATCTCGGCTTTGACGATCGGCTCCTCGATGTGGTCGATCTCGACGGCCGGCGGCAGGTTGGTCGGGTTCTGGATCATCTGCACGCTGCCGTCGTTCATGACGACCTTGTAGAGGACGCTCGGGGAGGTGGTGACGACCGCCAGGTCGAACTCCCTCTCCAGCCGCTCCACGATGATCTCCATGTGGAGGAGTCCCAGGAAGCCGCAGCGGAAGCCGAAGCCCAAAGCCGTGGAGGTCTCCGGCTCGAAGACGAAGGCCGCGTCGTTGACCTGGAGCTTCTCCAGGGCGTCCTTGACCGGCTCGTACTTCTCGCCCTCCGCCGGGTAGATGCCGCAGTAGACCATGGACTGGACCTTCTTGTAGCCCGGCAGCGCCTCTTCCGCCGGCGCCGCGTCCAGGGTGATGGTGTCGCCGACCCGGGCGTCCTTGACCTGCTTGATGGAGGCGCAGATGTAGCCGACCTCGCCGGCTCTGAGCTGGCGGACCGGCACGTGGCCCGGCGCCATGACGCCCACCTCGGTGACCTCGTATTTCTTACCGGTGTTCATCAGCCGGATCATGTCGCCCACCTTGACGGTGCCCTCGAAGATCCGGGTGTAGATGACCACGCCCTTGTAGTTGTCGTAGTTGGAATCGAAGATCAAAGCCTTCAGCCTGGCGTCCGGATCCGCCTCCGGCGCCGGGATGGTGTGGACGATGGCCTCCAGCAGCTCGTCGATGCCGATGCCCTCCTTGGCGGAGACCAGCGGCGCCTCGGAGGCGTCGATGCCGATCATCTCCTCGATCTCCTCCCGGGTCTCCTCCGGCCTGGCGCTGGCCAGGTCGATCTTGTTCAGCACCGGCAGGATCTCCAGGTCCTCCTCGATGGCCAGGTAGACGTTGGCCATGGTCTGGGCCTCCACGCCCTGGGTGGCGTCCACCACCAGCACCGCGCCCTCGCAGGCCGCCAGGGACCGGGAGACCTCGTAGTTGAAGTCCACGTGGCCCGGGGTGTCG
>CADCOV010000201.1 GCA_902803185.1 uncultured Eubacteriales bacterium | reverse complement strand
GTCGCCGTTTTGGATCACCCGGGCCAGCTGGCGGATCAGTGTGGTGTCGCTTGTGAACTTCCGCTTGCAGAGGCAGCCCACCTGCCGGAGCAGTTCCTCTCTGCCAATGAAGCCGTCGATGGCGACGACGTAGTTCGCCCGGTGCGGGAACATGGCCATGGTCGCGACCTTGAAGTCCATGAAGGCGTTGTGGTTGCAGAGCAGCACGTACGGCGGCTTGATGCCCTCCATTCCGGTCTTCTTGATCTTCGTGCCGTGGAGCAGCACATCCGGTGCGCTCAATGCCCAGGTCAGGGGGCGCAAAAACCACCGGGTGCTGACCGGCGGACGCTTCATATCAAATCGTGTAAAATCCTGACTCATGATCCAACTCCTTATCTTATCCCATTATAGTATAGATCCCCGCCGGTTTCAAATTTGGACTGGTGGCCGGCCCGGGTTTATGGTACTCTGTTCGTATCAGGATGACAGGAGGTCGACAGATATGAAGAAATGGGGAACGGCCCTTCTGGCTGCGGTGGCCCTTGCCGTAGGGCTCACGGCCTGCAGGGCCACTTCAGAGACCGGCTTGACCGGAAACAGGCTCGCGTCTTTGCCTGACGGTACCTGGCAGGCTGTGGCCGTCTTCCCGGACTGGGCAGGCTACGTGGACGATACGCTCGCCATGAACAGCATGTACAGCTTTGACGGGGCCAGAGGCCAGGGTAACCTGTACATCTCCGTCGCGGAGGGTGTGGAGAGCTTTGACCTCTTTGTCAACAACGTCCGGGTGGACACCGAAGGCTGGGAAGCCGGAGACTATGCCGTCGACCTAGCTTCTGTCGCGGTGACCGGCATCAACACGATGCAGGTCACGAACATCATGCCGGAGACCGCGGAACAGGCCGTGACGGTCCGCATCCCGTATCCGGTGATCCTGGAGGGAACGCTGGAAGACGCCGGCATCGACCCTGCCCCGCTGGAACTGGTGAGCCGCATCATCGAGTCTGACATCGAACACGGTTTTTCCAGTGCCCAGCTCGCCATCATCAAAGACGGCAGGCTGGTCTATCAGAATGCCTGGGGCCTGACCAATTCCTATGAGCCGGACGGCACCCGGATCGAAGGCGGCACTCCGGTGACGAACGACACCCTCTATGACCTCGCGTCCAACACCAAAATGTATGCCTGTGCCTACGCGGTCCAGTACCTGGTGGACCAGGGCAGGCTCTCCCTTGACGACAGGATCGTGGACCTGGTCGGAAGCGCTTTTGTCGACGAGACCCTTGAGATCCCGTTCACCATCTTTTCGGGTGAATACCCGGGCCTTGAGACGATCAAAAAGTGGAAGTCCCGGCTCACGGTCCGCCAGATCATGATGCATCAGGCGGGGTTCCCGGACAGCGGGCATTATCACAATGAGAAATTCGATATCGTGGGCCAGCAGCTCAGCAACGAAACGGACAATCCGCTCTACGTAGCGGACGCCACCAAAGAGAAGACGCTGAAAGAAGGCATCTGCAGGACGCCGCTGATCTACGAGCCGGGGACCGCCACGCTGTACTCCGACATCGACTACATGCTCCTCGGCCTGATCGTGGAAAAGGTCACCGGACAGGATCTTGACGTGTTCCTGAAGGAAACGTTCTGGGACCCGATGGGGCTTACCCGTATCGCCTACTGCCCGCTTCAGCACGGTTTCTCCCCGGAGGACTGCGCCGCGACGGAACTGAACGGCAATACCAGAGACGGACTGGTCTCCTTCCCTGGCGTGCGCACAGAGACTCTGCAGGGCGAGGTCCACGACGAAGCCTGCTGCTATACCATGGAGGGTGTCTCCGGCCACGCCGGACTTTTCGCCAGCGCTGCCGATCTGGCCAGATTGGCCTCGGTGATGCTGACCGGCGGTTACGGGAACGACCGTTTCTTCTCCAAAGATACCCGGGACCTGTTCATCGCTCCGCAGGCAGGCGGCAGGCCGAATTTCGGCATCGGCTGGTGGAGGCAGGGAGACGGCAGGCGGGCCTGGTACTATGGTACCCAGGCGCCGGACAGCACCGTCGGGCACCAGGGCTGGACCGGCACGCTGACCATGATCGATTTCGAGAATCATCTGGTCGCCGTCTATCTGACGAACCGGATCAACACCCCGGTCTGGGATGCCACGAGCCTTGCGAACGCGAACCAGTTCTCCGGAAACTATTACACATCTTCCACACTGGGATTCGTCCAGCAGCTCCTGTACATGGGCCTGGATACAGACGGCATAGATCTTTCGCCGGCGCTGGATTCCCTGCTCACCGACATGATCCGCGAGAAACAGAAACTGGTCGCCCAGGCAGAGACAGCCGCCGGTGCGCCGCTCCCGGATGACCACCCGATCCGCCGCGCCCTGGAGGCCCTGCAGGCCCTGAAGGACGAACAATAGCATAAAAGCCAAAGCCCGGGGCCATGTCAGGTCCCCGGGCTTTTTTGTATAAGCGAAAACCACGCGTTTGACGCGTGGCTGGTTTTTTTGATCTGCATCACGCCTTCTTTTGCCGTTACAGCGGTGCCGGATAGAAAAAGAATCCTTCCGCGCCCGCCAATGCAGCCGCCAGTTCTTTCAGCTCGTCATCCGGATGATAGAGCACCAGGTAGAGGTCCCCGCCGTCCATCACGGACAGCATGGCATCATGCTCCGGCAGAAGGATGTGGGCGTAGTCCTCCGTCTCGAAACAGCGGGTCAGGACTTCCGCCAATTCTTCCGGCTCTGGATCATCACATGTGAGGCTCCTGGCGCAAAGGATCACATCCGTATAGCAGTAGAGCTTGAGCACGAAGGACAGGAATCGCCTGTCGATCTCTGCCCTGCCCCGGCGCAGCATCTCCGCCACAGCGAAATACCGGCCGCCGGCGTTCCCCGGCACCGTTTTCGGCAGGATATCGATCAGCCAGGCTTCCGTCCCCAGCAGTGTCTCGATCCTTTCTTCGATGTCCATGTCAGTCCCTCCATTCACAGATATCCGGCGGTCACACTCTCCGGACAGGCTTTGATGTCCTTCAGCGTCCCCGCCGCCACGATGGTGCCGCCCTCGGCGCCTCCTCCCGGTCCCAGGTCGATGATGTAGTCGGCGTTTTTGATGACGTCCAGGTCGTGCTCGATGACGATGACGGTGGCACCGCTGTCGATCAGGCTGCGGAACACCCGGAGCAGCGATTCCACGTCCAGCGGATGAAGGCCGATGGTCGGCTCATCGAAGACAAAGATCGAATCCGACTGCCCCTTTCCCATCTCGCTGGCCAGCTTCAGCCGCTGGGCCTCGCCGCCGGAGAGACTCGGCGTTTCCTCGCCTAGGGTCAGGTAGCCGATCCCCAGGTCGTGGAGGACCTGAAGCCGCCGGGCGACCAGAGGCAGATCCCTGCAGGCCGCGAGGGCCTCGTCCACGCTCATGGCCATGAGCTCCGGCAGCGTGTAGCCGGTCTCCGCTTTCTTCGGGATCCGGCGGATCAGATAGGCCTCCTTGGAGTAGCGGCTGCCGCCGCAGTCCGGGCACGGGATGTCCACGTCCGGCAGGAACTGCACGTCCAGGCTGATCCTTCCGGTCCCGTCGCAGAGCGGGCAGCGGAGCTTTCCCGTGTTATAGGAGAAATCCCCCGCCTTGTATCCCTTCTCCTTCGCCGCTGCGCAGCGGCCGTAAGCCTTCCGGAGCTCGTCGTGGACGTCGGCGTAGGTGGCCACGGTGGAGCGGACGTTGATCCCGATCGGCGTGGCGTCGATCAATTTGATCTGGCGGATCCCCTCCGCTTCGACGGCCTTCACGTGGGTCGGAAGCTTCGTGCCCTTGAGCTGCGCCTCCAGGCCCGGGATCAGGCTCTCCAGCACCATGGTGGTCTTGCCGGAGCCGGACACGCCGGTGACGGCGGTCAGCCGGCCCTTCGGGAAGGTGACCTCGAGAGGCTTCACCGTGTGGATCTCCGATGTGGAAAGGCGGATCGTCCCGAGATCGAACAGTTTCTCCTCCGGGACCCTCTCCCCGACCCGGATCTGCCTCTCGCCGGAGAGGAAGCCGCCGATGGCGGAGGCCGGCGCCTTTTCAATGTCTTCGATGGTGCCCTCGGCGATGACCGTACCGCCGGCTGCCCCGGCCTCCGGTCCCAGCTCGATCAGCCAGTCCGCCTCCTTCAGGATCTCCGTGTCGTGATCCACCAGGACCACGGTATTGCCGTCCCGAAGCAGGTCCCGCATGACGCCCTTGAGCCCCACGATGTTGGAGGGATGCAGGCCGATGGACGGCTCATCCAGTACGTAGAGCACGCCGGTGGTGCGGTTCCTCACTGCTCTGGCCAGCTGCATCCGCTGCCGCTCCCCCGTGGAGAGCGTGGAGGCGGCCCTGTCCAGGGTCAGGTAGGAAAGCCCCAGGTCCATGAGGCGCTTCGCCGCGTCCAGATAGGAGTCGCAGATGCTCTTCGCCATCGGCCGCATCTCCTCCGGCAGAGAGGCCGGCACGCCCTTCACCCATTCGATGCTCTCGGAAAGGGTCATCCTGCAGGCGTCCGCCAGGCTGATCCCCCGAAGCCGGGGCGCCCTCGCCGCGTCGGACAGGCGGGTGCCGCCGCAGTCCGGGCAGACGTCCTGCCTGAGGAACTTCTCCACCCGCTTCATGCCCTTCTCATCCTTGACCTTGGAGAGAGCGTGCTCCACGGTGTAGGTGGCGTTGAAGTAGGTGAAATCCATGTCCCCCGCCGCCCCGCTGGTCCGGTTCTGGTAGATGATGTTCTTTTTGACCGCCGGCCCGTGGAAGACGATCTCCCGCTCCTCCGGCGTCAGGTCCTTGAACGGCACGTCCGTGCGGACGCCCATCTCCCGGGCGATGTCCTTCATCAAAGACCACATCAGGGTCTGCCACGGGATCACTGCGCCTTCGTCGATGGTGAGGGACTCGTCCGGCACCAGCGTGGACTCATCCACCGTGCGGACGATCCCCGTGCCGTCGCAGCGCTTGCAGGCGCCCTGGCTGTTGAAGGCCAGCTCCTCGGCGCCCGGACCGAAGAAAGACTCTCCGCATTCCGGGCAGACCAGAGGCCGCTCCGCCGCCACGTTGAGGGACGGCGGCAGATAATGACCGTTCGGGCACCGGTGGCTGGAGAGCCGGGAGAACATGAGCCTTAAGGAGTTCAGGAGCTCCGTCCCCGTGCCGAAGGTGCTGCGGATGCCCGGGACGCCCGGCCGCTGCCGGAGGGCCAGAGCCGCCGGCACGTAGAGGACCTCGTCCACCTCAGCCCGTTCCGCCTGGGTCATGCGGCGCCTCGTATAGGTGGCCAGGGACTCCAGATACCGTCTGGACCCCTCCGCATACAGGATCCCCAGCGCCAGAGAGGACTTCCCGGAACCGGAGACCCCGGCGATGCCGACGATCTCGTGGAGCGGGATGTCCACGTCGATATTTTTCAGATTGTGTACCCGGCCTCCCCGCACCTCGATGCAGGAAGGCTCTTCTTTATGCTCGAATTTCAATTGTGTTCCCCTTCAGATCCGTTTCCATCAAGAGCAAGATCCTTGCCCTTATC
Organism: uncultured Eubacteriales bacterium; assembly: GCA_902803185.1. Lineage (GTDB taxonomy): Bacteria > Bacillota > Clostridia > Peptostreptococcales > Anaerovoracaceae > Eubacterium_B. The sequence goes on along the minus strand of CADCOV010000201.1, from coordinate 1,733 downwards.
TCAGGTCTTTGACGATGATCACGGTCATATAGTGGCTGTCCTCCGGGATCTCCGCCGCGCCGCGGAACCGCCTCTCGTCCGGCAGGCCGCAGTTGGACACGGCGTAGACCGCCGCGATCCCCGCTTCCTCCAGGGCGGCGAGCTGTGCTTTGATCTCCCGGATGCCCCGGCCGGATTTCATGATGATCTTGGTCCCGGTGAGGGCCGTGAGCGCGCCCATGTCGCTCTTTCCCGTCAGGATGTGGACCTTCTCGTCCCGCTCGCAGAGAGGGATCGACAGCGCCCCCGCAGCCCCGCAGAAGGAGGTGATGCCGCTGATCATCCTGACCGGGATGCCCTCCGCCTCCGCCAGGTCAGCGATGTAGGCGAAGGTGGAATAGACCGCCGGATCCCCGATCGTGAGGAAGGCGATGGTCACGCCGGCTTTGATCTTCACGAGGAGCTCCTCGTAGACCGCCCGATGGATCCCGGCGAGCTCCGCCTCGTCCCTGGTCATCTTGAAATCAAAGCTGACGCACTCCTTTTCCGCCAGCTCCGGGACCGCCTGCACGGCGATGTTGTAGGCCCGGCTGGTCTCCTTCGGCAGCTGCGGCAGGCAGATGAGGTCCGCCTCCCGGATGGCCCGGACCGCCGCCAGGGTCAGCATCTCGGGGTCTCCCGGCCCCACGCCGACGCCCACGAGGGTCCCCGGCCCGACCGTCCAATCCAGACGGAAGGGCTCCAGCTCGATCACGAAGTGGGGCTCCTCGATGTCCGTCACCGGGTGGCTCTCCGCCAGCCCGATGCGGACGCCGCCCACCTCGCAGGGTTCGAACCCGTCCCGGCCGCCGAAGACGACATACTGCACGTTCCGGTACTCCTCGTATCCGGCCTCCCGGCAGCCCAGCGGGAAGGACTCGAAGGGCTTTTCGATCGCCACGCCCCACCCGTCCAGGAAGGCCGCCGTCTCCGGATAGGCCGCCCGGACCTCTTGATAGAAATTGCGGCAGCTGTCGCACCCGCAGAGATCCTCCGCCGTCAGCGCCGCGTAATACGCTCTCGTTCTTTCGATATCCATGTTTCTCCTTATTCTTTCCGCTTCACCGGATGGCGGATCACGGTCTTCCATTTCTCCGGCGGCGTCTTGCGGGCGTCGGTCAGATAGATCTCATGGTGGCGCCTCGTCTCCGACAGATCCGTCTCGTACCCCTGCTCCGCCGTGAAGGCGTCCATCAAAGCCACTGTCTCCGGCTCGTCGTCATAAGGCCCCTCGTGCATGCACTGCACGCAGGTCCCCTCCTCGAGTACCAGATACTCCGCCTTCGACAGGTCCAGCTTCTTCTTTCTCTCCGCCTCCGCCTTCGCCCAGGCGAACTCCTCCTCCGTGACGAAGTCCGGCAGCCGGATCAAAGAGATCCAGCGGAAATCCGCCTTGCGGGCGTAGTCCACGCCCTTGACGCCCTCCTGCCACCAGAAGCCCTCCAGCGGCGGCACGACGAAATCGAAATACCCCTCGATCCGGTGGTCGCCCTTCTTGCTCATCTTGATGGTGTAGGCGATGGCGTAGAGCATCCCGATGGCCTGCTGGTAGGCGCCGCCCTCCTCGTTGGGATCCCCTTCGCCCCGGACGGCGACAAAGCGCATCTCCGGCACGGTCACGATCTGCGGCTTCGCCTTCGGCAGGTAAAACTCCTTGTACTCCTTTTTGAAATCGAACGGCATACCCGGGCTCCTTTCTACTACAATGTATTTAT
>CADCOV010000200.1 GCA_902803185.1 uncultured Eubacteriales bacterium | reverse complement strand
CTATTTGTAATCGAAGCCGCTCGGCTCCGCCATAGGCTTTTCCAGGATCTCCGGATGGGCGAAGATGTATTTGATCAGCTTGAGGCTGCGGGCGAAGTAGAACCCGTCGCCGATGCGCTCGTCCAGGGTAGCGCCGATATCGACCACGTCCCGGATCTCCTTGTGGCCGTCGTCCATCACGATCTCCTCCTTGTGGAGGGTGCCGATGGTGACCATGATGCTGTTGGTGCCGTAGTTGTTCAGGTGGTGGTAGACCGACGGGCACTTGATGCTGCCCAAATTGCTTGCCAGGATCGTGGTGTAGTTCGGATCGCCCTCGGTCAGAAAGTCGAAGTTGTGGCCCCAGAAGTCCAAGATGCTGGCGGTCTTGGTGATGGCCATGATCATCGGCCGCGGCAGGCTGGCCACCCGCTCAATCAGCTTGTCGATGCCGCCGGTGGCGGTCTCGCTCCTGCGCATCTCTTTGACGTCGCCGTAGATCTTCTTCGCGATGTCGTCCAGGGTGTCGGTGTCCTTCGGCACCAGGACCATCAAAGACTCCTCCGCCCCGTCGGCGAACCGCCGCTTGGCCAAGAAGGAGAGGGAGATCTCATTGCGCTCGTAGATGCGGCCGCCCTGGATGAAGCGGTTCATCAAAGGCCGCTCCCGCACCATCTTGGCCATGCCGGCGATGGCGCAGTGGAAGATGGTGATCTTGTAGTCCAGTCCCTCGGCGTTCCGCTTCTCCAGGTATTTCACCAGCTCCGTGGCGTCGATGGTATCGTGCAGGTAGACCTCGCAGTCCGCCCGGTGCGGCATCAGGTTGGCCATGATGACCTGCAGCCCGGGGCCTTCTTTGATCCAGCGGCCGTCCTTGCGGTCGCCCCATTGTCTCTTGGTCTTGCTCATCATTGCTCCCCTTCCGCAGTTTGTCTCATTGCTTCTTCGTTCGCCTCTTCCTCCAGCAGCCGGAAGGCCACCTTGCCCACCAGCGTCTTCGGGAGCGCATCCCGGAAGATGATCTCCCGCGGAATGGCGTAGCCCGCGATGTGGTGGCGAAGGACTGCCAGGATCTTCTCCCGCATGGCGTCATCCCCGACATAGCCGTCACGGAGGACGATGTAGGCCCGGACCCGCTGGCCCCGGCGCTGCTCTTTGACGCCGATGACACAGCTGTAGGCCACCTCAGGGCAGCTGTCGATGACGTTCTCCAGCTGGCCCGGATAAACGTTATAGCCGTTGGTCACGATCATCCGCTTGATCCGCTGCCGGAAATAAACCCAGCCCTCCTCGTCCATGGAGCCCAGGTCGCCGGTATAGAGCCAGATCCGGCCGTCCGGCAGACGGCGCAAGGTCTTGGCGGTCTCTTCTTCGTTCTTCAGGTAGTGGAGCATGACCGTCGGTCCGGAGAGGATGATCTCCCCTTCCTTTCCCGGCGGCAGCACGTCGTCGGTGCCCGGCTCCACGATGGCGTAGAGGGTGTCCGCGAACGGCAGTCCGATGCTGTGTTCCTTGTAGCGGTCCATCGGCGTCAGGCAGCTGGCGGTCACGCACTCGGTGAGGCCGTAGCCCTCCTGCACGTGGATCATCGCGCCGTGCGCCTCCAGGAAGGCGTCGACCTTCTTCTTGAGCTCCGGCGTCAGGGAATCCCCGCCGCAGAACATGCCCTTGAGAAAGCCCAGATCCACGCCGTCCAGCTGCGGCATGTGGAGCAAAGCCTCGAAGATCGTCGGCACGCCGGCGATGAAATTCGGTTTCTTCTTCGCCAGCGCCTTGGCGTAGCTTTCGATGGTGAAGGTCGGCATCAGGATGCTGCAGGCGCCGTGGATCAAAATGGTGTGCAGGTTGACCCCGAGCCCGAAGCCGTGGAACATCGGCATGCAGGCCAGCAGCGTGATCCCCGGCTCAAAAGGATAGAGGACCGCGTTCCGGCACTGCATCGCCAGGGCGTTCATGTTGAGGTCCGACAGGCAGATGCCCTTCGGCACGCCGCTGGTCCCGCCGCTGTAGAGGATGACGGAGGTCCGGTCCCTGTCGAACCGCGCCGGCACGAGCCGCTCGTCCGGCACCCGTTTCTTCAGGAACTCGGTCCAGAGGACGCCGTGCTCCCGGTCCGGCACGTGGCGGAACTCCCGCCCCTTCTTCAGATAGTAAGCGGTCTTCAGCGGGAACGGCAGCTCGTCCTGGATGCGGGCGGCCAGCACCGTCACCGGATGATCCACCTCCTCCAGGGCGGCGACCACTTTGTCGTAGAACATGTCCAGGGTCAGGATGTATTTGCTCCCGGAGATGTTCAGGTAGAAGGAGATCTCCTTCTGGGCGGACAGCGGGTGGACCATGTTGGCCACCGCGCCGATGCAGTCCAGGCCGTAGAAGCAGTCCACCGCCTGGGGCACGTTCGGCATGCAGATCGTGACCACGTCGCCCTTTCCGATGCCTCTGTAGGCGAAGGCGGCGGCCGCAGCCCGGATGCGCCTCAGGAAGGCGGCATAGCTGGTCTTCACGCCGTAGAATTCATAGGCGGGTTCGTTCGGATACTTCGCCGCTATCCCCGCGACCATATCGTACATGGTGGCATCCGGGTACTCCAGATGCTCCAGCTGTATGTGTGTT
>CADCOV010000199.1 GCA_902803185.1 uncultured Eubacteriales bacterium | reverse complement strand
TCCCCCGGCAGCGCGGTCGCCTGCAGGCGGCCGATCAAAGCGGCGGTCTCTGCCAATAGAACGTCGACCTCGGCCAGTTCGGCCTCGGCCATTTCGATAAAAGATAACATCCCAAATACCTCCTTTTGAGGCCATCGTAACGCGAAAAGGGGCATTTTTCAAGGCTTTTGGGCAATCTGTGGATAAAGGTGTACTTAATCCGTCGTGAAATGTCGGAAATCCGTATGGCAATTTTTTCCACACCCGCACACCACAAAAAGCAATAAAAAATGATCCGCGCGGTGGGAAGTCCGCTGGACCATTCATGTTAGGAGACGAAAATGAATTTCGGGTATTGCTTACATGATGATGCTCTTGACGCAGTTCAGCGCGAGAGCCTTGTTCGCTTCGTAACGGAGCTGAGCCATTTCAGTCTCTTTGGTGTTGGTTCTGTCGGTTCTGCCGATGAAAAATCTGATCATGGAAAACATTGGGTTACCTCCTGCTTCAATCGCTTTATTCTTAATCACTGATGTAATGTCCTCTTGCTTACAGTGGCATTATAGACGAGATTTCAAAATAAGTAAAACGGCTATTTCGAATGAAAACTATTACAAAACGTAATGCAAAATCGCCTCGGATAGTGTTAAACTGCAAGCAGGGGAAACCCTTGCAAAACCGCTGAGAATACAGGAGGAAGAGCTATGTACGACCTGATTTTGAAGAACTGCAGACTGATCGACGGCACCGGCGCGCCGTGGCTCGCGGCGGACGTGGCGGTCAAAGGCGATACCATCGCGAAGATCGGCAAACTGGACGGGGAAGAGGCGGCGGAGATCGTGGACCTCAAGGGCCATTATCTGGCGCCGGGCTTCATCGATATCCACAGCCACAGCGACACCTCTTTGATGACCTATCCGCAGGCGGAGAGCCGCATCCTGCAGGGTGTCACCACGGAGCTGGGAGGCAACTGCGGCATCTCGGCGGCGCCGGCCAGCGAGGATCCGGTCCGCCGCAAGGAGCTGGGAGATTACGTCGGGGATCTGGCGTACAGCTGGAGGCGCTTCGGGGAGTACCTGGATTATATGGAAGAGATCAGGCCGAGCGTCAATTTCGCCTGCGCCGTGGGGCACGGGAGCCTCAGGATCGCGGCGATGGGCTTTGAGGACAGGAAGCCGACGGCAGAGGAGATGGAGGTCATGAAGGACCTGCTGAGGGAGTCTCTGGAGGATGGCGCCTTCTGCATGACCAGCGGGCTCATCTATCCGCCGGGATATTTTTCCACCACCGAGGAGATGATCGAGCTCTGCAAGGTCATCCCGGAGTACGGCGCCTTCTACGCCACCCACATGAGGAACGAGGCGGCGGACATCCTGAACGCCATGGACGAGGCGATCCGGGTCTGCCGGGAGAGCGGCGCGCCGCTGGAGATCTCCCACCACAAGGTGCTCCGGAAGGCCAACTGGCGCTCCCTCTGCTTTAAGACCACCGCGAAGATCGAGGCGGCCAGGGCGGAGGGCCTGGACGTGAGGGCGGACCAGTACCCGTACATCGCGACGGCCACCAGCCTGGATTCCAACGTGCCGACCTGGGCCTTCGAGGGCGGCGTGGAGAAGCTGCTGGAGCGGCTCAGCGATCCGGAGACCCGGGCAAAGCTCAGGGACCAGGCCAACGAGAGCCACAAGGGCCGCTGGCAGGACATCTACGTCTCCTACGTCAAGAGCGAGAAGAACCGTTGGGTCGTGGGAAAGAACATCGTGGAGATCGCCGAGGCCCAGGGGAAGGACCCGGCGGACGCCTGCTTTGATATCATCCTGGAGGAGCGGTGCCGGGCAAACGAGATCAATTACGGGATGTGCGAGGAGGACGTGGAGTACATCATGTCGAAGCCGTACATCATGACCGGCTCCGACGGTGACGCCTTCTCCCTGGACTATCCGGGGCAGCCGCACCCGCGGGCCTACGGGACCTTCGTCAGGGTGCTGTCCCACTACAGCAGGGACCGGGGCCTCTTCTCCATCGAGGAGGGCGTGCGGAAGATGACCTCCATGCCGGCGGCCAGGCTGGGCCTCAGGGACCGGGGTCTGATCAAAGAGGGCATGAAGGCGGATCTGGTGGTCTTTGATCTGGAGACCCTGGAGGACACCCCGTCCTTCGAGAACCCGAAGGTGGCCTGCAGAGGCATCGAGCGGGTCTACGTCAACGGCGTGCTGACCGCGAAGGACGGCGTCCACACCGGCGCCAGGGCGGGCAAAGTGCTGCGCCACAGGAAATGAGTGGCAACAGGCGGTTGTATTTTCGCCGTTTCATGGTACAATGAAGGCAACTGCGCTTTTGCAGATACCTACATTCAAAAGAGGAGAAACAATCATGGATATGAAAGAAAACCTGACCATGCTGACGGACTTTTATGAGATCACCATGGCCAACGGCTATCTCGAGGCGGGGATCGAGGACGAGATCGCGTACTTCGACCTGTTCTTCCGCAGAGTGCCGGATGGCGGCGGTTTCGCCATCATGGCAGGTATCGAGCAGGTCGTGGAATACCTGGACAACCTGAAGTTCACCGAGGACGACATCGATTACCTCAGGAGCAAGGGCATCTTCAGCGAGCGCTTCCTGGAGTACCTCGCGAGCTTCAAGTTCGCCTGCGACGTCTGGGCGGTCCCGGAGGGCACGCCGGTATTCCCGCACGAGCCGCTGATCACCGTCAGAGGACCGGTCATGCAGGCGCAGTTCGTGGAGACCATGCTGCTTTTGATCGTCAACCACCAGAGCCTGATCGCCACCAAGGCGAGCCGCATCGTCAGAGCGGCCAAGGGCCGTCCGGTCATGGAGTTCGGCACCCGCCGGGCCCACGGCGCCAGCTCCGCCATCTACGGCGCCCGCGCCGCCTACATCGCCGGCTGTTCCGGCACCGCCTGCACCATCGCCGACCGGGATTACGGTTCCCCGGCCCTGGGCACCATGGCCCACAGCTGGGTCCTGATGTTCCCGAGCGAGTACGAGGCCTTCAAGAAGTACGCGGAGATCTATCCGGAGAACTGCGTCCTCCTGGTGGACACCTACAACGTCCTGAAGTCCGGCATCCCGGCGGCCATCAAGGTCTTCCAGGAGATGAAGCCGAAGCGCATGGGCATCCGCATCGACAGCGGCGACATCACCTACCTGACCAAGAAGGCCAGAGCCATGCTGGATGAGGCGGGCCTGCAGGAGTGCAAGATCACCATCAGCAACTCCCTGGACGAGTGGCTGATCAAAGACGTCATCGCTGAAGGCGCCCAGATCGACTCCTTCGGCGTCGGCGAGCGTCTGATCACCGCCAAGTCCGAGCCGGTCTTCGGCGGCGTCTACAAGCTCTCCGCCCTGGAGAAGGACGGCGTCATCGAGCCGAAGATCAAGATCTCCGAGAACGTGGAGAAGATCACGAACCCGGGCTTCAAGACCCTGTACCGCATCTTCGACAACGCCACCGGCAAGGTCCTGGGCGACGTCATGACCGTGGACGGCGAGGTCATCGAGAACAAGGACGGCTATGAGATCTTCGATCCGAACGCCGTCTGGAAGAGAAAGAGACTGTACAACTTCCACGCGGAGAACATCCGCGTCCAGCTCTTCGACCACGGCAGACAGGTCTACGACTGCCCGCCGCTGGACGAGGTCCGCAAGTACTGCCAGTCCCAGATCAACACCCTCTGGGACGAGATGCTGCGTTTCGAGAATCCGCAGACCTACTACGTTGACCTCTCCCAGAAGCTCTACGACATGAAGAGAGAGCTGATCGAGCAGCACATGATCGAGGGCTAGGCCATGGAGCGGAGATTCGTTTCGTGGAACGTGAACGGCCTTCGGGCCGTGCTGAAGAAGGGGTTCGAGGACGTGGTCAAGGGCTTCGACGCCGACTTCTTCTGCATCCAGGAGACGAAGATGCAGGAGGGGCAGGCGGAGCTGGATCTGCCTGGCTACCTGGAGTTCTACAGCTACGCGGAGAAGAAGGGCTACTCCGGAACGGCGATCTTTGCCAAGGAGGAACCGCTCTCCGTCCAGTATAACCTGCCGGGCCACACCGACGAGGGCAGGGCGATCACCCTGGAGTATCCGGAATTCTACCTGGTCAACGCCTACGTGCCGAACGCCCAGCCGGAGCTCAAGCGCCTGGCCTACCGCATGCAGTGGGAGGACGACATCCGGGCCTACCTCTGCGGGCTGGCGGAGAAGAAGCACGTGGTCTACTGCGGCGACCTGAACGTGGCCCACGAGGAGATCGACCTGAAGAACCCGAAGACCAACCGGGGCAATCCGGGCTTCTCCGACGAGGAGCGGGCCAAGATGACGGAGCTCCTGGCGGCGGGCTTCACGGACACCTTCCGCTACCTGCACCCGGACCAGGAGGGGGCCTACAGCTGGTGGTCCTACCGGTTCAACGCCCGGGCCAACAACACGGGGTGGCGCATCGACTACTTCCTGACCGACAAAGGGATGGACGACCGGATCCTGGACGCCTCCATCCATGCGGATATCCTAGGCAGCGACCACTGCCCGGTGAGCCTCACCGCATCGTTTTGACAACCAAAAAGGACGGGCCTGTGCCCGTCCTCTTTGATTGCTCTTCTATTTGACGTAGACGCCCGAGATCGCCAGATCGTGGTCGAACAGCAGGCAGATCTCCGCGGACCCTTCGGTGTAGTCGCAGCGCAAAGCGCAGCGGTAATAGTCCGGCCCGTCGGTGGTCCGCATCGTCACCGTGGAGCTGCGGAAGGCCTCGAATTCTCCCAGAGCATCCAGGATCGGATCGAAGGTGGCCTTCATCTGGTCCGGCGCCATGGACTCCCTCATCTCCTGATCAAAGCTTTCGATGCAGGCGTTATAATCCCTGCGGTTCAGCCGCCGTACGAAGTTCTTCGCCCGGATGGTGATCTCCCTGTGATCCTCCATGTCGCTCTTGAAACGGGTGGTGATGACGATCCCGGCCACCAGGAGCAGGCCGGCCGTCGCGGCGATATGTCTCTTCTTCATCTTGATCCCCTCCTTCCGCCTATATTGTAACTGCGGCGGGCAAGGATGGCAATCGGACAGTCGGGGAAAAATGTAAAAGGTTTGCTCGTTTTGGCATAGTTTTTTGGGGAAGAAATCCCCGGATCCGAATGGCACGAAATCCGTTGACAGTCTATGGGGAAGGTGGTATCAAGGAACCAGGGAATGAGACTCGGGATAGGAGAACGTATGCCAGACAGAGATTTTACTTTTGTGATCGAACGGCACCTCGGCGTCCTGAACCGCAGCGACAACGGCTGGACCAGAGAGCTGAACATCGTATCCTGGAACAACCAGCCGCCGAAGTACGACATCCGGGACTGGGATCCTGATCACGAGCGCATGAGCAAGGGGATCACCCTGCTCGAAAGGGACATGAGGCTGCTCGTCGACCTGTACATCAAGGACAGGAACCGGCAGGTGGTGTCCAAGGCCCAGGAGGAGCAGAACGAGAGGAACCGCCGCCGCAGGGAGGGCCCTCGCAGCCGGTGGCAGCCGGAGGAGGAGCACAGCCAGGCGGCCGCGGAGGCGGCGGAGGCCGAGGCCATGGAGTTCCTCGCCGGCGACGGGGCGGAGGCCCCGGCGGAACCCGGCGCGGAATACCCGGCTGCAGGCTGTTCGGAAGGGATGGCGGCCGAGGCGCCGGCAGAGGCCGGGATGGCGGAAGCCGCAGAGGACGAGGCCTCGTATCCGCCGATGCGCGAAGCGCCGGCGGAGCCGGAGTACCGGGACGAGACGCCGTTCTGATCGAAGGGCAGAAGGGGCAGCAGGCAAGTCCTGCTGTCCTTTTCTTTCGGGCTATGGTAGAATGGAAGCATAGTATGAGGAGGTGACAACCATGATGAAAGTACAGCTGATCACGGAGAAGGGCGGCGAACCGCGGGAGCTCGAGGTCCCGCACGGCACCCCGATCGGAGAGATCTGCAAGTGGGTCCAGGAAGACCTTCCGTATATCGTCGTTGCCGCCAAGGCGGACAACCGCCTGGTCGACCTGGAATACCAGGTCATCCGCAACTGCACCATAGAGCTGGTGGACATCAGTTCCCAGGCCGGCAACCTGATCTACCAGTACAGCCTGTCCTTCGTCTTCCTGAAGGCGGTGAGGGACGTCCTGGGCAATGTGGAATGCGAGATCGAGAACGCCCAGAACAAGGGCCTTTACATCACCCTTCAGATGAAGGGACGCCCGAAGGAGGAGCAGGTCCGCAGGATCGAGGCCCGCATGTGGGAGATGGTGGTGGAGGACACCCCGTTCCTCATCAGGCGCATCCCGAGGGACGAGTACCTGGCCTGGACCAGAGAGGACGGCAGGGACGAGCTGACCAGGCTGATCGAGGGCGCCTGGGAGGCCGACGAGATCTTCCGTTACGAGATCGACGGCTACAAGGACATGTTCTACGGCCTGCTGACCCCGTCCGCCGGTTACCTCAAGATCTTCGAGCTCCGCAAGTATCGGGGCGGCGTCCTGCTGCGCTTCCCGCAGACCAATTCGCCGGACCGCATCCCGCCGTACCGGGACGAGAAGAAGATGTTCTACGCCTTCGAGGAACAGAGCGAGTGGGACGACATCCTTGGCATCCACTACCTGGCCGATCTGAACGACGCCATCGCCGAAGGCAGGGAGCGGGAGCTGATCCAGCTCTCCGAGGCCCTGCACGAGAAGAAGGTCGCCGAGATCGCGGATCTCATCAAGAAGGAGCACAAGCGCATCGTTTTGATCGCCGGACCGTCCTCCTCCGGGAAGACCACCTTCGCCCGGCGGCTCTGCATCCAGCTGGCGGTGAACGGCCTCAGACCGATGTACATGGGGACCGACGACTACTTCGTGGAGCGGGAGGACACCCCGCTGGACGAGAAGGGGGAACCGGATTACGAGAACCTCTCCGCCATCGACATCGAACTCTTCAACGATAACATGAACGCCCTGCTGGGAGGGGAAGAGGTGGATATGCCGACCTTCAACTTCCTGACCGGCCACAAGGAGTTCGGCAAGCGCCTCACCCGCATCGACGAGGACCAGCTGATCGTCATCGAGGGCATCCACGCCCTGAACGAGAGGCTGACGGAGTTCATCCCGAAGGATGAGAAGTTCAAGATCTACATCAGCCCGCTGACCCAGCTGAACATCGATGCCCACAACCGCATCTCCACCACGGACGAGCGGATGCTGCGGCGCATGGTCCGGGACTACCTCTACAGGGGCCACGACGCGGCGGAGACCATCCGCAACTGGCCGAAGGTCCGCCGGGGCGAGGACAAGAACATCTTCCCGTTCAGCGGTGAGGCCGACGTGCTCTTCAACTCCTACCACGTCTACGAGATCTCGGTCCTGCGCAAGTACGCCTATCCGCTGCTCCGCAAGATCAAACGGGATCAGCCGGAGTACACCGACGCCCAGCGGATGCTGCAGTTCCTGGCCTTCTTCAACCCGATCGAGAACGATTCCATCATCGTGAACAACTCGATCCTGCGGGAGTTCATCGGCGGCAGCGTCTTCGTGGACTAGGCGCCGGCACATCAAAGCAATCAAAAGACTGCCCTTCGCAGGGCAGTCTTTTTGTGCCTTTTGCTGTATATCCCCTCAGCGGGCGGCCGCCTCCGCCAGCAG